>WQYZ01000241.1 GCA_009780985.1 Oscillospiraceae bacterium
GCTTCCTGCGGGCGTGAACGGCTTTCCGGTCGGTATAGCTTCTTCATCAGCCGTTTGGGTTGTTTCAACCGGTTTTATTTCCAATGTTATACCCGGATTTTCGCTGGTTGTATCAGCAGTTTCAGAAGCAGGCACATAATACGGGTTTTTTACCTGTATCACATCTGATCTATTGCCTGCCAAATCCACAGCTTGAATAGATATATACTCGTTCTGTGAATCCTTCACGTAATCGCTCAATTTCAGAGCGAGCGACGAATTTGTGCCGTTTATGTCGGTTACATTTATTTTCAGCAAATCGCCGTCAGCCCACGCCGCATTGACGGTCAGTGTTTCGTCAGACGCATACGCCGGAGTGCCGCATGAGTTGAAAGTCCAGAACAGCGATGTAAAAAACATCAATAGGATGATTCTACGTCTCATTATCGAGTGCCTCCTTTATTTCATCAGTTTCGCGCTGTGAGTTCAGCAGAGCCGCAAATTCGTCCTCGTTGAACTTTTCTCTGCGGTACAGCGCGATAATTTCTAAGTTTTCAAGGTCGATTTTCTGTCGCTCCAAGTCGCGAAGCTTACCTTGATACTCCGCAATCTTCGCTTTCGTTTTGGCGATGTCAGATTTTGTCTTTTCGATTTTTTGATTTGTCATATACATTAGCCTCCGTTTGTTTATAAATTTTTAGTTTCCCATGTATGTAAAATACAGCGGATTCAAGTAATTACCATTTTTTAGCAGCTCATAATGGAGATGATTTCCCGTACTGTCCCCGGTCGAACCTACGAGCGCAATTACGTCCCCCTGTTTGACTTCCTGCCCCTCGACTGCGATTAACTCCGAACAATGCGCGTATTTCGTGGTAATTCCGTTGCTTCCCTCAATCACGATATAATTGCCGAAACTGTCATCCCAACCTGCTGTTGTGACAATGCCTGTATTCGCCGCGTGAATTTCAGTTCCAAGCGAAGCTGAAATATCAATGCCTTTGTGCCATTGTTTATCACCTGTTATCGGCGAAATTCTATAGCCGAAATAACTTGTGATATTTGCCTGCCAGTTAAAATCGAACGGACTGCCGACGATTAGCCTGTTGCCGTCGCTATAAATTAGCATTTCGTAATTTACGCTCTGCTCGTCGGTCATCATTTCGGAAATAACCTCTGAAAAAGTCTTTGATTCGGCAATTTGCTGGGCAAAGATTTGATTCAAAACATCCTGAACGTCTTCATATGTAAATTCGCCGTACACTGCCGTCAGAAAAGCCGCGAGTTCGAATGGATTATGTGAAAAGTGTATGGAATTGCTGATTTCATAATCCGTTTCGAGTTCAGTATAATATAGGTCTGCTTGGGTGAGGTCTTCGTCGTCAGCGAGATAAGTTCCGCCTACAACCGTCGAAAAACCGGTTCCCGCCATGCCTCCGAACGCCGAACACATTGACGCTATGAAAAATATAACCAATAATATAATTATTAAAATAACAGTCGCAACAGGATGTGTTTTGACAGCATTTACGACAGCTTTGGTAGTTTTAGCCGTAATATCGCCCGTCTTTTTGACAGCCTCGCCTGTTTTCTTAGCTTCTTTCGCCGCTTTCGCGTACTGTTGTTTTATTTTACGTTTCTGCATATACCGCGAAAATGCGTTGCTTTGGAGTTTCGGATTTTCGGCGAGAGCTTTTTGATAATTAAGGTTGACGGACTTTTTCATCGCTTCATTTTCGAGTTTCGCAACTTTTCTATACGGCGCAGTTTTACGATAACGGAGTGCGGAACGGGCACCATTTTCGGCAAGCAGTGCCGTTTTATGTGCGGCTTCCGTTCCGACATTTTCGCGTTCGACTTGATAAATTTTTCGATGCGCGAACATTATTGCTGAGTTTCCCGCCGCTTTGACGGGACGGAGCGGTACTGCACCTTTGATATGCTCGGCTTGCGGTTTTATATCTTTTTCAATATAAAGCTTATTTTTCGCTGTGCCGCTTTTCTCGTCGAATACACGCTCAAATCGTAGTTTTCGTTTTGCGGGAAGTTTTGATTTTGCCGTTTCGAGTTTTTTGAAGGATTTGTCAGCTTGACGTTCGGCTTTGACAAGTTTACGCGGCTTGGGATTTTCGGGCGCAGTTTCGTCTTTATTAAATTTCAACTTACTGGGTTTGTCGGTTTTGAGCGGCGACTCCGGTTTATCGTCCGTTTTGATTGGCGTTTCCGATTGATAGTGTTTTTCTGATTTTTCTGTTTCAATAGGCTTTTGTGGAACATCAGATTTAATCTCCTGTGTTTCAGAATTTTCCACATTCTCGTTATGCGGTATATTTATTTGTTCTATCTTATCCGGCGAACTTGGTATGAGTTGGTCCCGTTTTAATTTTAACTTGCCGGGCTTATTGAGTTTTAATGGCGAATCCGGTTTATCAGCTATTAATTTTTGTGGTTCGGATTCTGAATGTGATGTCGAAATATCGGTAGTATATTCGGAATTCTGCTCTTTAACTGGTGTAATTGCGTTAATTTGTTCAGGTTTTTGTAAATCCATCGTAAGCGTTTCGCGCTCTGCCATGTTATTATGTTGTGTTACGGTTTCTGTTTTTGGCAGGGATTGATAATTTCGATAAACCGCATTTTTGCGTGATTTTATCTTACCTTTCGAGGTATTCCCAACTTGGGAATATGTTTCTCGCTCCGGCATATAACCGCGCAAATTAAACTCCGCTTCGCGTTTGCTGACGAGCTTATCTTCGCCAGTCGCAGCGTTGCATTCAACAAGACCTGAGCGCGACATTTTCTGCGTTATTTTAACCCGTGCCTTTAGTTTATGGCGGCTCATACTTCAAGTCCTTTCGATTTCGGAGCGCGTTCCTGCGCCGACTTTTCAAGTTCACGTTGTTTGACTTTTTCCTTGTTGGCTTCAAGACGCTCCATAAGCGTGGGCTTTTTAACCGCCGTTTGTCCACTGCGTTTGACATCAACACTCTGCCCAAGCTGTTCGAGTTTTATAACTGCTTTATCTATAGTATTTTTTAATCCGTTCAGTACAGATTTATGAGCCTTATACGGCGCGGCGACCATTTTGGCGAGTTTGCCCGCTTCTTTTTGTGTATCAAGCGGCTCTTTGCCGACCATTACACGCGCCATATTTTTTATGTGCCGCCCCGCAGAATGGTACTCTTTGGCGAATGTCTCAATTTTTATAACGACTTTATCGCAGTTATTTATACTGCTGTCAATATTGTTTTTCATCGCCTGCAAACCGCTTTTTATATGAAAAAATGATGCAATATTGCGGAGAACAGATATACCTTTCGATTTGAACGCTGTGACTGCATTTTTACAGCCCGCTATTATATTGTTTTTCAATTCAGAAATCTGTGCCTTGATTTCAGCAACTTTTGATTCAAGTGCTTTTATCGTGTTTTTGAGCGTATTCTTGACCGGGTGATTCTGCACTTCTTTCATCGTGTCAAGCTGAGATTTCATCTCTGTGATTCTATCCTCTGCACGTTTAACGAAATTTTCCATTTCGCTGACGTGACCGAGCAGAGCGGCAAGTCCAGATGCATCCTTGCCGTTGTCTTTCAATATGCCGAACAATTCTTTCACATATTCGTTTTCTGTTATAGGTGTCACGCTTTCGTTCATACCGCGAATCCCTCCTGTTTTTCATGATTTTTTATTGAACCTCCTGCATTTCCGTAGGCTTTGATGTTAAAAGTGAATATATTTCGCCGCTGTCTTTCGGGAATTTATCTGTGAATGGGATTATGAGTCTGTCGTAGATTAATAATCCTTCGCCCGCATTACTGTGAGTTACATATGATAACTGATGCGGCGAAATACCGAGTTGTTTAGCAAGTATCTGTCTGTCGCCGGATGCTTGATTGAGCAGGTAGATGAAGTCCGAATTTTCCATGATGTTCTCAATCTCGCGGCTTGCTAATAAGTCCTTTACATTCTGCGTTATTGCTGTCGGAATGCCGCCCCACTTGCGGAAGCGTTTCCAGATTTCAACGGAATAAGCGGCGGTCTGCTCCTCTTTCAGCAAAAGATGAAACTCGTCCTGGTAGAACCATGTTGTTTTTTTCATGGCTCGGTTTGCGGTAACTCTGCCCCAAACCTGGTCCTGCAGTATCAGCATACCGAGCTTTTTAAGTTGTTTGCCGAGTTCTTTTATGTCGTAACAGACAAGACGATTATTGAGTTCCACGTTCGTGCGGTGATTAAATACATTGAGAGAACCCGTGACATATATTTCCAACGCTGTCGCTATCCGTTGCGCTTCCAATTCAGATTGTTTGCGTAGTTGTTCATAAAGGTCTCGCAATATGGGCATTTCAGACGGGTCAGGATTCGTGAGATAATCCCTGTAAACCAAGCGGACGCACCTGTCGATTATCGTCTTTTCGACGGGTTCAAGCCCGGTTTTACCGCCGATTATAAGCTCGCATAATGATAATATAAAGTCGCTTTTCAAAGTGAGCGGGTCTTCATCGTCTGCGTAATCAGGATTAATATCCATCGGATTTATATACTGCGTACTGGTCGGCGACAGCTTTATAACCTGCCCGCCGAGACGGTTCACGAGCGGGAAATATTCGGCTTCGGGGTCGCTTATGATAATATCGTCCTGTGTTAATAAGAAAACGTTGACAATTTCACGTTTTGCCGCAAAACTCTTACCGGAACCGGGAGTACCAAGAAATAGACCGTTCGGATTTTTTAACTCCTTGCGGTTCGCCATGATAAGATTATTGGATAATGCGTTAAGTCCGTAGTATAATGCTTCTCCGGTTTGAAATAATTCACAGGTCGTGAACGGCACAAATATCGCCACACTCGAAGTTGTGAGTCCGCGCTTTATATCTATCTGATTTAATCCGAGCGGCAGACTACTCATCAGTCCTTGTTCCTGCTGATAATCGAGACGTTTCAACGCGCAGTTATATTTCTGCGCAACGCCAGCTGCCGAAAATATGTCATTTTCGAGTTTCTGTCGGGTTTTCGCGGTATTCAGGATAAGAATTGTGACAAGAAACATACGCTCGTTACGCGACTGTAAATCCTCAAGCAATGTTTTTGCCTCGTTGCCGTATGTCGCAAGGTCGGTAGGAATTATATCCATGTCATACCCGCTTCGAACAGCTTTTTTCTGCTCCTCGATTTTCATTTTATCTAAATCCGAAAGTTTGCGTTTTATCGTCTTGATTGCTTCATTTTGGTCGATAGACCTGATGTGGAGCGTCACAGTTACGGCTGTATCGAGGTCTAAAAAATCGGCTAACATTCGGTCAGTGAGTTCCGGCGCGAGTATTTGCAGATAACTGACCGCACCGTAATATTCGCCAATCTTGAACGTCCTGCCGTCGCGGAAATCGAACGAAGTAGGCGCGATATAGTCTTTGGTCGATAAACCGGACCGGGGGATATCTCTCCAGTCGAATCTGAATTTGTCGGTGCCGTCCGGGTGAAACTGACCGTGCATGACTTCAAGCCGCTCCGTACCAGTCAACGACCGCGCAGATACGCCGAGTATTTTGAAATTGTTCAGAATGTCAGCTTCCACCCGTTCGGTTCGTAACTTTGCCGCTTTGTAATTGTCCGTTTCTATGCCGAATGTGACATATTTCGTTTTGGAAAGCCCGTTGTTGCCTTTCGACTGCTGATTTTTGAGTATGCCGGAATATTCGTCGCGGAGGCTGTCGCATTCGTCGTTGCGAGCGAGGAAATCAAGCGACTTCAGCAATTCCGCCGCATCGCTGAATTTGTTTATCGCCGAAATCTGTACGCCTACGGAACTGTCAAAATAGTTGAGATAGTCGCAGTAATTCTCGAATATCTGCGTCTTTTCGTCATTTTGTGCGAGGTGATAAGTTATATCGCCGAACATGAGTGTTTTTGTATATAACCTATCGGTTACGCGGCAGATGCCGTCGCGGTACATTTCGCGGTATGGTATGGATTGTTGCGCCGTCTGCGGCGGTTTGCTTGTACCGAAAATGCGGTCTAACAGTCTGTCAAAAAAGCCGCCCGCTTGCTTCACGGACGGCACTTTTGATCGTGTATTTGCTGATTTTTTCATGTCTGCGCGGTTATTTTTTGCCTGCGTTACGTTTGCCGACAGACGTCTCTGCTGCTGTTTTGTTTTTGTCTGCAATATTTTTCGCCTCCCGTTCTATCATTTCATATAGATTTTCAGTTTTGTACGGTCGTATGCGGGGGAAATATATCTTCGCCCGTATATAGTTCCGCAGTATAATCTCGGCAGGCTGATTGTCTTTCTCATACATGGCTAAGAAAAAGAGCGGCAGCATCAGCCCAATCATGAGCAGTGCCGCCGCGCTGTTGCCGATTACTCCGCGTGTGAATATATACGTTGGAACTCCGATTACCGCCGCACTACCAAAGCAGATTAGCTGGCGTTTACTCAGCCCGAATGCGATTTTGCTTTTCACCCGGCTGAGATCTTTGGGCACGGAACAGTACGCCACTCAATCACCCCATTTCACGGTTTTTCGCCGTGTTTAACGAGGTTTTGTCACGCGCCGCATTGTACTCGGCGGCTTTTTCCGCTCCGTTGCGCAGACCGTCTGCGAGAGTAGATTTTCTGTCGGCGGACTTTTCTGCGGCTTTATACTCGTCCAAAACCACTTTATTTATCTCTTTTCTGAGTTCGCCATTTATGGGAAACGCGATGTCGTGGTAGTTGCCGTCTTTGTCTTTCGACTGCGGCATAGTAACAAACAACCCCTTTTCGCCGTTCAC
>WQYZ01000242.1 GCA_009780985.1 Oscillospiraceae bacterium
ATAGCGTTTGTGCTGTCAAGAGGGATTGATAAGGATCCACGGAAAATCATCAGAAAACTGTCGTCATCGTCACAAACGATAAATTCGTCCGCTCGGCAGTTGAGCGAATCGTCGGAGAATTTAGCAACAGGATCGTCGAGGCAGGCGGCGGCGATAGAGGAAACATCGGCGACGATGAACGAAACGGCATCGATGGTCGCGCAGAACGCCGAAAATACGAGACTCGCGGCACAGATAGCATCGGACGCCACGGAAATGGCGAACAAGGGCATGAAAGAGATGACAGACATGATGAGAGCGATGGACGAGCTGAAGGAGTCGAGCGACAAAGTGGGGAAGATAGTGAAGACGATAGACGACATAGCGTTCCAGACGAACCTGCTGGCGATCAACGCGACGGTTGAGGCGGCGAGGGCAGGGGGAGACGCAGGCAGGAGCTTCTCCGTGGTGGCTGAAGAAGTACGAAATTTAGCTAATAAGAGCGCAAATGCAGTGTCAGATACAACAGATATAATAGAAAAGAATATATTGCTCACAAATTCAGGCAGAGATGTGAGCCGAAGCGTATCAAAATCATTAAGCGGGATAACGGAGAAAGCGGGTCAGCTGAACAAGCTGATATCAGAGATAAACGCGGCGAGCGAGGAGCAGTCGAGCGGAATCAAGCAGATAAACATAGCGGTGAGTCAGATGGAGAAGGTGACGCAGGAGAATGCGGCGGTCGCCGAGGAAAATGCGGCTTCGTCCAACAACATGAAAGATGAAATCACAACGCTCGAGGAAGCCGTGAACATTGCCAAAAGTTTAGTCAAAAGCACTGAATTGTAAGCATAAAACACAGGTAAATAAAATTTTATAAAATTTATATCTGCCTATTGACAAATGTCTATATGTTGTGTTATAATATACTCGTGCGTTTGGGCGAACGCACAAGGGCGAAATGGGAAAGATATATAAGGCGAAAGCAGGACGAAACGGCTTTCGCCTTGCTTTTTATCCCGCTTTTTTATAAAAATAAAAATTTGAAATATCTCCTCCGGTTATATTGACTATAATTTATTTCTGCTGTATAATAAAAACATTATCATATTTATTTATAATATTTTAAAGTGCGGTAAAATTATTTAAAACGAGGAGAAGTCGGTTATGAAAAAAAAGAAATTTATTACTTCCGTATTGATTTATTCAATATTGGTCTGCCTGCTTTTAACACTGTTAGCCTCATGCGCCTCAGATACAAAGACGCCCAGCGCAAACGGGGTTGAAAACAGTGCAGATACGGCAATAAACGGCGGGTATATTCAGCCGGAATCCACTACTGATAATTTAAATGACGATTTGGGAAGTTTTGACTTCGGCGGCGCTCAATTCAATATATTAACCCGTACGGCGGATTTCATCAACAGTGCGGTGGATTATGAAGAAATGACCGGCGACGTTTTAAACGACGCAATATATGAACGCAACCGCCGAATCGAAGAACGTTTCAACATCAAATTCAACAATATCACCACATACGATGCCACCAAAGCGCAGAACTCTTTAAAAGCGGGAGACAACGCGTACGATATAATCATGACGCGAAACCCCGACGCGTTTAACATATTCGCACAGCAGGGGTTAATAAGCGGTCTGAGCACCCTTACATACATAAATTTGGATAAACCGTACTGGGATAAAAAACTCACAGACGAACTCTCGGTCGCAAACAAAAAATTTTTTGCGGTCGGCTCGTTTAATCTGACGGCGTATGATTTTGTGCACGTTCTGATGTTCAATAAAAAGTTAATATCCGACTACGGTATGCCGAACCCGTACGATATGGTGAAAAACGGCACATGGACGTACGATGCATACGCCAAAATGGCGAAAGACGCCACCCGCAGCCTGTCAGGCGGCGAAAAGATGACCGCGGACGACGCGTACGGTTATTTGTCCGCCCCGAAACAGGTGCTGCCGGATTTCTGGATTTCCGCAGGTCTGAAATCTATCGATAAAGACGCGAACGATATTCCGTATTCGACTATGGGAGCGGAAAATTTTATGAACATATTCCAAAAAATCTTCGCTATAACATGGGACAACAACTCATGGTTCGTCAATACTTCGGGCGATAATATACCTGCCGCCCATCTTACAATGTTCCAGAATAATCAAGGGCTGTTTATGGATTGCACGTTTTTCTATCTGAAGTCGCTGCGCAGTATGGAATCCGACTTCGGGATACTGCCGTATCCCAAATACGACGAACAGCAGAGTCAGTATTATTCGCGCATGGAAGGCTGCGAACTGTTCTTCGCCCCCGTAACGGCTTCGCAGGAAACCCTTGACCGGTCGAGCGTAATACTTGAGGCACTCTCCAGCGAATCGGCAAAAACGGTGATTCCCGTCTATTACGATCTTGCCCTGAAAACAAAATTTACGAGGGATAACGAATCCGCCGAAATATTAGACACTTTGTTCGCAAACCGCGTGTTTGACTTGGGGGATACCATATGGTGCGACAAAGTGCGCGACCCGATATTCGCGACTATGTTCCAGAAGAACAACCGCGATTTAGTGTCAAAACTTGATTCCCTTGACAAAACCGTCAGCGATTTAATAGACAAAACTGTCGCCGCGTTTGAAAAATTAAATTAATAAACTATAATAATTATACCGGAGGAAAATTATGTACAATATAAAAGATATGACTTTTGACGAGGATAATAAAATAAATCTGTCAGATTTGCCCTGTCAGCCGGACAATATTACGGAATCGAAAGAAGAAATTCAAAACAGAATGGAAGATAACCTCAAGGAGATTAACAAATATCAGGATAAACTGTATGCCGGAAAAACCGAGGGGGTGATTATACTGCTTCAGGGAATGGACGCGGCTGGCAAAGACGGACTTGTCAGCCATGTTATGGGCGGTATAAATCCTCAGGGCGTGGACGTATATTCTTTCAAAAGCCCGTCCGCCGAAGAACTTGCCCACGATTATTTGTGGCGCATTATGCCGTGTATTCCGGAGAGGGGCAAAATAGCGATATTCAACCGCTCTTACTATGAGGACGTTTTAGTTGTGAAAGTGCATAAATTGTATCTGAACCAAAATCTGCCTGCGCGCTGTCTTGACGACATTTTCGAGGCGCGGTATAAGCAAATCAATCATTTTGAAAAATACTTATGGGAAAACGGCATAAGAATTGTGAAAATATTTTTGCATCTGTCAAAAGACGAACAAAAAAAGCGTCTGCTTTCCCGTATTAACGACGAGTCGAAAAACTGGAAACTATCGATGGCTGACGTAAAAGAACGCGGATTCTGGGACGACTATCAGTCGGCATATCAGGACGCAATAAACGCTACAGCTTCTCATTGTGCGCCGTGGCATATAATCCCGGCGGACAAAAAGCCCGTCGCGCGTCTTATTGCAAGCGAAATCATTCTCCGTACTCTTAAAGATATTGACCCTAAATATCCCAAATTATCCGACGATATGAGAAAAGAAATCAAAGAATGCGAGAACACCCTGAAATCAGAAAAATAAAAACTAATTTTACTTGACAATGATATTCAAATATGCTATAATAAATGCAAATAAATTACGGTTAAAACCCGTCATTTACAAATAATTGGTTTGCTTTATATGTTTTTTCGCATATAAAGTGGGCTTGTTGATTGTAGCTGACGGTTTTTTGTTTTTATTTTGCTTAACTGAAACAAAAGACAAGGAGAAAATAACATGAATAACATAAAACCTACATGGGCGGCGAAAGTGCCGCCTCAAAAAATCAAAAAACTATACGAACAGGACGCAAAAGGTATATATGACGAAGAACTTGCCGATGATGTGGGAATCAGTCTATACGCACGTGTTGACAGTATGCTGATGGTTACGTCCTCAAATCTTGGGAAAGCCATATGTATAGAATGCCGGACGGAAATACCGCACAATTATCAAAGGAGCTTTTTATTAGAATGCCCGAAATGCGGTTGGTCTATGACCTTTGGCGAATTCAACGATTCTTATAAAGGCAAAACCCTGCACGGATACGGAGCTCTGTCTGAACTGAAAGAGTTTACTTCCAAATACCCTTTGGCGAAAACATACGCCGAAAAAATGCGCTTGATTGACTTCTTAATCCATTCGTTTCACGGTAGTCTGAGCGAACGACCTTCAAGACCGACCGCGACAAATGTGATAGAAGGCAGCAACGCGGATGTTGCTAAGTTGATTTTCGATTTGGCATACGGCGAGAACAGCACAGTGTCTTCGGAAGAATTAGATAAATGGCTCGAGAAATTCAACCGTTCGATTCACCGGCATATCAACCCCGCCACGGGTAAACGAAAAAACGAGAATTAAAATCAAATCTGCGAGAAGAAAGGAAAATAACCATGAAAATAACAAGAGATTGCGAAAAAGTATATTATCAGTTTTTACCCGGAATTGAGCCGCTCATATCAATATCGTCGGGCGACAGACTGACTGTGGAAACATATGATGCCGCCGGAGGTATGTACATGGCGGGCTGGGTATATGTACGTCCCAACCCCGTCACAGGTCCGATATATGTAAACGGAGCTGTCACGGGAGATACCCTCGAAATCGAAATACACGATATAAAATTAGTCGGCATGGGTTATATGCACATACCGAATATGAAAGACGGAATATCGACTAAATTTACGCGCAACGGGCATGAAAAAATAAAAGCCGAAGCGACGCCTGACGGAAACCTGCGGGTATTGAACAACGACGGTAAAATATTTCCCGCAAACCCTATGATTGGAGTAATAGGCGTTGCTGTTTCTGCCGATTCAGACGGTGAGTATTTCAGCACAGAAGCGGGCGATTACGGCGGAAATATGGACAACAATGGAATAAAAGCGGGTGCAAAAGTACACTTGCCTGTATTTGCAGAGGGCGCGCTGTTGGGTATCGGCGACGTTCACGGAGCGATGGGCGACGGGGAAATATTCGACCAGGGTATGGAAATGTGCGCCGATGTTGATATTACGGTCAGAGTCAGAAAAGACATGAAGATAAATCGACCGTTAGTAATATCAAACGATATTATATCAACGACGGCGACGGCGTCTACTATTGAGGAAGCGAGCGCATTGGCAGTTTCGGATATGCGTTATGTACTCGAAACGTACTATAATTTGTCGCACGTTGACGCAGGCCTTATTATAGGCTTTTACGGTAATCTGCGGATATGCGCGCTCGGCAACAAGACAATGCGCATGGAAATCAAAAAAGATATTTTAGGAGAGTTTTATAAACGTTAATTGCGCAAAACATATGTAAGTTCGTTTCCGATTATATTTTTTGCTGTTATTGAAACTCTATCATAATTTATATTTTTTTCAAAAAGAGCGGCGTAATTCTCAGCCATGCCTTTATCTCTGCCGCATAAAGTCTTTACGGGGAAAGTCGCGATTATATATTTTGCGCCGCAGTTGTCGCATATATGCTCTATAAGTTCAAATCCCCTGCCCTTTTTGCAGTTTTCGATTGTCGGGATAACCTTGAATAAAAATGCTATGTCGGCTTTTTGTTCTGGATTTTCAGCTATAATGTCTATGCATGAGGCGAGTTTCGGAAGTCCGGAACGCTCAAAATATAAATTCAGCATTGCAGAAAGTTCAGTATCTATATCGAGAGCGTAATAATATTCAAGATTCGGCAGATAAGAGCGCATATACGGCAGCGCGAACGGATTGAACCCACATCCGACGTCCAATATGGATTTTATTTGCGTATCATTTATACTGTCGAAAATAAACTTATAAAATTCGTCTATCGACGGCAGACGCTCATATGTTGAGGCATTGAGCTTCAACAGTTCTGTTTCGTTTGCATTTTTTATGTTTTTGGTATTTGCGGAAAAAAACGCTCCGTAAATTACATGAAAGCGGTTTTTAACCGCTTTCATTTTTTCTCTGTCTTTTTTGTACTTAGAAAATTCTTCAGAGCATATGCGGTTTATCAGAGGCTGATATAACGACGAATAATTTTTAGATTTTTTAACTTCCGCAATAAGTTCGTCCAAATTCAATTCAATTCTCCTTGTTCATCTTTTTTTGACTTTTTTTGTTTGGGGCTTGATTTGAATTTGCTCATCATTTTTATCATATCGAGAATATTCTGTTTATCTTCGATGGTAAGACGTTTGTTTTCATTCCCGTAAAATGCGGCGCGCAAATCATTGATGAATTTGTCGTCTGAAACTTTTTGCGCATTATTACTGGTTTCAGAGCCGTCGTCTTTGCGTTCGTTTCCGAGAAGGTAATCGATTGAAACTCCGAGATAGTTGGCTATTTTTGCGATTTTGTCGGCGGACGGCATTTGTCCTTTTTTTAAATCGTTGACTAAACTGGTATTATATCCGCAGTCAATCAGCATTTTATGAGTGGAGGCATTCTTCTGTTCTAAAATATCAATTATAATTTCTCTTATTTTTTCAGGCGCATTCATAAGTATAAATCCTCGCTTTAATTATTTATTTTTATTTTGTGTAATTGCCGCAGTAACTTTAAATTGTAAAGCTAATACTCAATACGGCGAGAAATATTGTATCACAATAAAATCAAAATGTCAACAAGCGCATTTGATTTAATTTATCAATAGTTATTTTTATTTTTTAAAGTGTTGACAAATCTATATTTTTATAGTATA
>WQYZ01000243.1 GCA_009780985.1 Oscillospiraceae bacterium
CCAGGAAAATATGCGCCCATAACGGCAGGCAAGATTCTCGCCAAAACAATCAGAATAATAATGCGTGAGACAATGCTGAATATCGCAATGCAAATTTAATATTGTTCAAAATAAATTAAAAACAGAGTTGATAAAAAATCAGTCTATATGTTGAACTTGTTGAAAATCTGCTGAATTCCTGCTTGCGAAAAATTCAGCCTGCAAACCTTGTTTGTCAGAATTTTCTATCAAGTCAACGAATGAAGGGAGTATAAAATAAAATGGTAGGATACGCTATATGGGAAAAAGCCAATATAGGGACAAATGATTTTTTATACAACTTTAAATAATATTTATAGTTTTAATGAAACGCCGGTGCTTTTGCCCAAGGCAGCGCCAACTCTGACGGCAGTTTCCCGAGGCTGAAGCAGCGCGCCAAATCCAAATGCAGATTTTTTACGTAAGTATGCTCTGTTTTCTCATCTTTTACAACGAACTCGTCAGCAAAAACGCGAAACGGAATCCGATTGAATACAAAGTCGATAAAGGCGGTAAAAGGTCTCACAGTCCGTGCCGTACAGACAAAATCCCGTTCGCCGAGAATACTTTGAGCGGTGTAAAGGAGTTTATTTCGTTCCCCATTGGCTATGGCGTTGCCGAGATTTTCAACTGTTCCATTGCGATGATGGATATTGCATTGAAAATCCTCGTTAAAAACGTTGACAAGCGCGCTTGCTTCTTCAAAATCGTAATACATGACCGGATTAATCTGATAATTAACCGCATGGGAAGCAACGTAAAAAATCTCCGTTCCGTTTGCCTCGCCGCGAAAAGCTATTGTGTCAAATGATTCAATATCGTTTGCTTTGTAACATTCTACGGAAGTATTTTTCAAATCCGCGGATTCTTCCATTGTGCCGCCCAAAAGAAACAGCATATTCTGTATGTAATGCGCAGTAGCGTTGGAAGCGACCGAATCGCAGATTGGTTCGCCGCCGACGCTATTTATTTTACCCGCCCATCCTCCGCTTCTAGCGTAATAATGCCAATCTCTTGGCCAACTCACAAAACTTTTAAAGCAGACGGGCTTCCCAAACTCTCCGGACAGAATACGTTTTTTAAGCTCTAACATGACTTCCGAATAACACCACTGGAATCCAACGGATAATGTTTTTCCGGAGATTTGAATTTTTTTCTCCAATAAATCATACTGCTCGAGCGTGGGAACAAGCGGTTTCTCGCAGAGAACGTGAGAACCGTGTCCCAAAGCGGTCACGCATTGATTATAATGGAATTGAATCGGCGAAGAAATAATTGTGAGGTCAGCAGAATTTCCTGAATTTTCCGAGAAAAAATCCTCTAACCGCTCATATACCGGCACTTTGTCTTTAAACTGTCCGTAAAGGCGCGAATTCTGCGCATATGGGTCCACAACTGCCGCAAAACGGAGATATTCTCTTATATTACCGTTGATTAGCAAATCGACGTATGTCTCCCCGTATCCGCCAGCACCCACAAGAATTACATTTAACTGTTTATTCATATTTATATTTATCACTCCATACTGTTTCAATATATGTTTCAAAAATTTATATTTTATAATATGACGCGCTGTTGTCATATTAGCTGTGATATTTTGTATCCATTTTCAAAATTAAAATTCAGCGCATATAAATCCATGAATCGTGGAATTTAAAACAACGAATTGATAATTGTATTTTTGCTTCAATAATGATATAATAAAATTACACCGGTGAATAAATTAATTTTAAATATTTTGAGGTGATTTTATGAATATTAAAATAGGCGCAAAAATAAAAGCATTACGCAAACGCGATGATATAACGCAGGAACAGCTTGCGGAAAGTCTTGGCGTATCAAATCAGGCAATATCCCGCTGGGAGAGTGAATCTGGTTATCCCGACATTGAGTATATCACACCATTGGCAAATCTTTTCAATGTCACCATCGATTATCTTTTCGACCATGACACGGCGGAAAAACGGCGGAGGATTGAGGATTATTTAACGCAGTTCAGCAAACGTAAATATGAGGAGCCGTACCCCGGCAATGAACAGATTGAACTTATGCGCCGTGCCTTGGCGGAGTTCCCGGCGGAAGAGAGTCTGCTGATAAATCTGGCGGAGGCTCTGTATTGGAAGTGGATTTCTAACGGATTATATTGGACTTCGAACGAACGCAATGGTCCTGATGTCGAAAAGAACAAATCCTTTGGCTGCTGGGAGGAATCGGTAAAAATCATGGAGGGATTGCTTGCCACTTCCACCGACGACATCATACGCGGTCAGTGCCGCTATAATCTGGCTACTATATACGGCGCAATAGGCGAGAAAGAAAAGCTGCTGGCTGTCGCCGAACAATGCGGAACTTTATATAATTCCAAGGAACATATACTTGCAAGAGCCTCATTGGGCGAGGACGGCATAAAAAGCAAGCAGGAATTAGTAGGGCTGCTGCCCCATATATTACAAAATATATTGATTACCCGCCCCGACCTCCCAGAGAACGCGAATACGGACACGGAAATTGAAAAGTATGACTTCCTCATTCGATTTTGGAAGTTCATTTACCGCGGTGATTACGGAGTATATAACGAACAAGTGGCAGCGTTATATAATTGCTATGCGCGCATACTCTATGAAACGAAACCTGAGGAAGCGGTAGAAGCCTTTGAGCAATCTTTCGTCTTTGCGAAAATGCAGGATGAGCTTGCCGGCGTGGAAGCCGAAAAAACGTATACTTCGCCTTATTTGAACCGCATAAAATATAAACTGGAAAATTTCCCCTCGCGCCGTCGGGTATGTGATTTGTTGAAATGGCTGAAGAATGATAAATATCAGTCTCTGCGCGAAAATGAAAGATTTGCTGCGATGGTCAAGGAAGCGGAGGCTTGGGTAGCTGAAAGAGGCTAAGTGCCTTATGGTCAAAGGTTTTTGGATCTAGAGAAATAATCAAGAGATGAATAATATAGAAAATAACGTACCGAATTAGCATTTGTGACAACTCCATGAAAGATAAACCTGCCGTATGATTACGAATGTTTTCCGAGCTTCTTTTTATCTGCGGAAATCTGCGCCTCAAGCGCGGTTTCGGTTATGTAAAATGCGTCGTCTGAATTTAACGACGTATTTTCTTTTCCGTCTATATATTCGAGAAAATCAGCGAATATATCAGCTTTATCAAGCAGAGCGATTTCTATTTCGCCATTTCCATTGATTAATTTCACTTTATTCTCCATGACTTCCAAAATGCCTGACGAGCCGACTATTCTGAGCTTGTTGTCGCCGTGGGAAAGGGCGGCTGACGGACGCAGGTAATCAATCGTCATGGTTGAAATAATGTTATTTTCCGAAATAAAACTCCCGGCGGCAGTAATATCAAGGTCGCCGTAACCGCAATTTCCGGCTGACGAACTGACTGCGTCGATATAAACAAACTTTTTACCGCTGATAAAATATATTAAATCAATGGCATGAATTCCTACCCAAGGTATAAGACCGCCGAAACTTTCCCTTGATTTGTAAAAATCCGGGCGCGTTCCGAGTTTATAGGATTTTTGCGCGTTTATAAGGCGAATATCGCCTATCTCTCCGCTTTTTACCACTTCATACGCGGTTGTGAACTCAGGGTCAAACCGCATTGTAAACATTGCCGCTATCTTTTTCCCTGACTTTGCCTGTTCTTTTTTCAACTCATTCAAAGAATCAACCGTCGTTGCAAGAGGTTTATCAGACAATACATGACAGCCCCGTTTTAACGCTTCGACTGAAACTTTCGCGTGCTCGCCGAAATAATTATCGATAACTACAATATCAGGCTTCAGATCGTCCATCATTTTTAAATAGCTTTCATATCTTTTGGGGGAATGATTGAGGCGGCAAAGAGCGTTATACAGATTTTCGATGTTTTCCCCATCTGAACCTGCCGCAATTCCTGTAACAACGTTAGATTTATCAGATTTATCTGCTAATTTTTCGCTTTCCAATACAGCGTAAGAGTGTCCCGACGAGCCGATAAAACATATATTCATAAATATAGAGCCTCCTGATTTTGATTTTATGACATGGCAGTTAAATTTAATGTATAGTATGATTATTTTGAACGAAGGTCATAGGATTTTAGTAATATCATTTTTACCTGAAATTCTTGCGAGTATATCCTCCGCAGCGAGGTCAACGAATTTTATTGCTGTTTCGCGGTCATCATTGCTTTTCGTTTTTTCGCTCTTGAAAAAAGTATTAATAACCCAGCGTTTGTTTATGTTTATTTCATTTGCGCCTATATAGTCTTTTACTTCGTAATCCCATACTGCTTCAAGCACATCAACGGGGTTTTGCTTGAAATCATAATCATTAGCCGAAATGTCAATCATGGATGAGGTCTCTCTGAAAAAATCTATATAAGCAGGGTTGTATAGTTGCGGGTCATCGCTTATTTCATCGGCTAACTTTTTACGAAACCCCGGTTCGTCGGGATTAGCCCCGTTGTTTTTCAAATGGTTTTCGAGCCGTTCATAAGCTGAAAGCGTATAAAATTCATCAACAAGCACATGGACGATGTAACCAAAGTACAAGTCCTTATCTTCGCCTGCGGTCATGTAATATTTTTCGATAAATTTGTTCACCCTGTTGTGGAATAATTTTGCGATTTCCGGGTATCCATAACCGTATAAATGTATCCCATCGCGCAAATGGGAGTGGTCTTTATCTGCTCTTCGATAATCTTTTTTCATGTGTACAGCGTCGGGTGCTATGTTCCCGCCGAAAAACAAGGGTAGATTTTTTATTACACCGTCACCCAAAATGCTGTTAATTTTATCTGCTATCGCAATATGCGTTGATGTAATTGCCATGATTATTTATCCCCCTCAAAATATAAATACCCTACTTTTAAACAGCCATTTCACAGCCATTCGCTCAAATAAGTTTTGACGAACTCATCGTCGTTCAATTCAGGATAATCAGCATAAACCCTGTCAATTTCTTCGGATTGCCCCGGAGATAGCGTTTCATTGGGATTTATGCACCAAATACCCTTAAATATACCCTGCCGCCTCAGAACCTCGTGAACCCCGGCAATAGAACCCGCGTATCCGTTAGCCGCGTCAAAAAAAGCGGAGTTGGCGTCGGTTATTTTCACGGCTAACGCAAGCAATTCGGCGGGAATATCCCTTCCGTCCCTGTATGCGCGTATTTTCTCAAATAAATCTACAACGCTTTTTGTCCATACCGCCCAATGCCCCAATAATCCTCCGGCAAAACGTTTTTCTATTGTTCTGCCGTTTACGTTTACCTCGTATTTTGTAAGCAAATCAATAAGAATATTGTCGTCGTTGCCTGTGTACAGGGTAATTTCGTCGCGTCTTTCGGACAAGGCAACCCCGCGCACAAGTTCAATCGTTTGGTAGCGGTTGAACGGCGCGCACTTTATCGCCTCGACGCCCTCAATATCCGCCAAACGTTTCCAATATCCGGCGGAAAAAATCCGTCCGCCAGCTAACGGCTGCAGATAGAACCCGAACACTGGCATCATTTTGGAGACGATTTTTGTACGCTCGATTATTTCGTCCTCGGTTAAATCGTCAATCCCGCCGGGGCTTAAAAGAACAATATCGGCGTTGACTTCGGCGGCGAAACGGGCTTCCGATACAGCCTGTTCAACTTTCCCGCATACTCCGACTAACTTGACTATGACTTTATTATTTTTCTTTTCAAAATGGTCTATTTCGTCCAAAACCGTTTTGACAACGGTGTGAAACAGATTCACTTCGGGCAGCCTGATTGCAAACTGCGTGGTATGCACGGCTACGGCTATGCCGCCCGCTCCGGCATTCAGATAATATCTGACGAGGGTTCTCTGCCTTTTTTCGTCAAACATTCTGTTTTCGTCGAGAGCTAACGGAATTGCCGGAATTACCGCGCCGTTATTCAAAATTTTTTTCGCTTCGCTTCGTATTTGCTTCATTGATTCAATAATCCCCCTTTATTTAAAGCCAAGATATTTTTCCGCATATTTTTTAGTCCACGGACAAACCGTTATACACACACCGCAGGTTCCCTCTGTCACATCAAATATTTTTCCTCTCTCAATCACGGTATTTTTACATTCCCGCGCATTTAATAAACTATCCCTGTCTGTGCCCGGGTTCCACGATTTTCCTGCGATTGCTTTTCCCGGGCACCTGTTGACGCATTCCGTGCAATCCCCGCAAAATGACGAATTTACGGGAGTTCCAGTTATTAGCGGCATATCAGTCAAAACGCCGTTGAGTCTTATTGCGCCGCCGTATTCTTTTGTAATCAATGCCGCGGACTTTCCTATCCAGCCAAGTCCCGCTCTTGTCGCCAATGTTTTAAACGGCAAAGGCGTTCTGAAGTTTTCGTCCTGAGTTTGTCCCGCGGGAACTGCGTTAAATCCGCGTTCTTTGATTTTATCGGTAAGATAACGGCTTGTTTCATTTAACTTTTTACTTATTTTCCTATATTCGTTATAATACTCAACCGACGGTTCACTTGTTGTACTGGGGAGCACATTCAAAGCCATAGCGATACAGATACTGTATTTGAACCCGCGCCTTAAATTTATGTCAATCTCGGATAAATCCGCGAATCCAATCAACGCCGTATCTTTATCTGCAAGAA
>WQYZ01000244.1 GCA_009780985.1 Oscillospiraceae bacterium
AACCGTCACTTGGAGCATATCAGGGCAGATATAGCCCGCGAAACCGACGAAAAATGTATTGCACTCCAAAAAGATTACGCTAACCTGATACGTCAGATAGGTTCGAGGGAAGCGGTGACACGGCGTTTTTTTGTTATATTCGAGTATGAGGCGAATGTTGGGAGCAAGCGCATGACAACCGAAGCTCAAGCGATAGCGGAGCTGAATATCGCGGTACACACGGCGAAAAACTATCTGCCGCACTGCGGCAACGAAGTTATCGTACATGACAGCGAGGACGAGTTTCTGACCGATGTGCTGTATAGTCTGCTGAACCGCCGCACAAGCGCGGAAAAGCCGTTGACTGAAAGAGTGCGTGAAGTCACGGCGAAATATCCCGCTATACCGGATTACAACGCCGATGAAATACCAGTTTCGGAATTCATCGCGCCCGACAGCATAGATTTTACGCACCCTAAATACATCGTTATGGACGGGGTATATCACGCGTATCTTATGATGCCGTCGAACGGCTACAGGTCGCAGGTCACAGCAGGCTGGACGTCGCTGTTAATCAACGCCGGCGAGGGCATAGACTTAGATATATTCCTGCACAAACAGCCAAAAGACAAATTACAACAGAAACTCGGGCAACAGTTGCGTATAAATCGCAGTAAAATCAAGGAAACATCGGATACAAACACGGATTTCGACGACCTTGAAAGTGCCATCAGGAGCGGGTATTTCCTCAAAGAAGGCATTGCCAACAACGAAGATTTTTATTATATGAACATATTGCTGACAATTACGGGCGACTCGGCTGAAGAACTTGAATGGCGCGTGAACGAAATGAAAAAGCTTATGCTATCGCAGGACTTAGACGTGTTCGCGTGCGGCTTCACTCAGGAGCAGGCATTTATATCCGCTCTGCCACTTGTTTCACTAAATAAAAGTCTGTACGAGCGGTCAAAGCGTAATGTCCTCACAATGGGAGCGGCGAGCTGCTACCCTTTCACGAGCTACGAAATGTCAGACGACAACGGAATACTGTTCGGTGTCAACAAGCACAATAATTCGCTTATAATTGTGGATATATTCAACTCAAAAGTATACAAAAACGCAAATATGGCGATACTCGGCACTTCAGGCGCGGGCAAGACGTTCACCATGCAACTAATGGCTCTGCGGATGCGGCGCAAAAACATACAAGTATTTATAATTGCGCCTATCAAGGGTCACGAATTTTATAGAGCCTGTAAAAACATCGGCGGCGAATTCATTCAGATATCACCTGCCGCGAAAAACTGCATCAACATCATGGAGATACGCAAGGTTGACCGAACAACGTCTGAACTCATTGACGGAGGTTCGATTGAAAAATCCGAACTATCTGCCAAAATCCAACGGCTTCACATCTTTTTTTCGTTGTTGATACCCGATATGACTCACGAGGAGAAACAGCTTCTCGACGACGCTCTGATTAAAACATATGAATTAAAAAGCATAAATCATAACAATGACAGCCTCGTGGATCCTGATAATCCAAACACATACCGTGAAATGCCAGTTTTAGGCGATTTATACGATGTGTTATTGAAAACCCCGGAAACAAAACGGCTTGCCAACATTCTGAATCGTCTGGTTCATGGCTCGGCAAGCACGTTCAATCAACAGACTAACGTTAATCTAAACAATAAATATACTGTGCTTGACATTTCGGAATTGACGGGCGATTTGCTTCCAGTTGGAATGTATGTGGCACTGGAGTATGTGTGGGACAAGGCGAAAGAAGACAGAACAGATGAAAAGGCGATTTTCCTTGACGAATTGTGGAACCTTATATCTAAAGACCGGCTTGCAGCCGAATTTGTTTTAGAGATATTTAAAGTAATACGTGGGTATGGCGGGTCGGCGATATGCGCTACGCAGGATTTGAACGATTTTTTCGCACTCGACGACGGCAAATACGGCAAGGGTATCATCAATAATGCGAAAACTAAAATAATACTGAATCTCGAAGACGACGAGGCGCAGCGCGTTCAATCTATCATACATTTGTCAGAAGCGGAGGTCATGGCGGTTACGCACTTCAAGCGCGGCAACGGGCTTATATCGACGAACAACAACAATATCACAGTGGAATTCCGGGCGAGCGAGGTTGAGAAAAATATGGTAACTACGGACAAAAATGAACTCAGGGAGCTTGTAAAGAATAAACAAGTTAAAAATACCCGTGAAATTTAAAAAACTACTAAAAAAAATATCGCAAATTATCTCTGTGAGATTTCTTTTCCAGATTCTGCGATTTTAGTGTCAGTTATTTATTCGTCAGCAATTCCAGGAGTTCTCAGTATCAAGCGATTCAACCGCGATGGTTGGCGTAATATCCTCAGCGTTTTCTGTTTTATCTGTCCTACTCTTCCGCCTGATATTTTGAGTATATTTCCGATTTCTCTGTATGTTAATCCATTTACGTACCGAAAATGAATAATTTCCTGCATTTTTCGCGGAATATGTTTATTTATTACATATATTTTAGATAAGCTACGTATTATATGTTCGACCTCTCGAATTATTTCGTCATCGTTTAATTCGCTGTAAAATTCTTCCCCCATCATTAAGTCGTCTATTAAATTATAAGGATATGCTTTTTCAGATTTCATTTTTATACCTATTTTAAATTTATTTTCATTTTCACGGATCACGAATTTATTTAAATTTATAATATCACAGGTTTATAAGAATTTACCTGTTATTTTGTTAAATAAATATAGTTTTTATGTTTATATCCATAATTTTTTTATCATGTTGTATTTATCGAAATGATATTTGGGGTCAAGAGTAAAGAAAATCTGAAACAATGAAATAATCTGATATTATTGATTTATTCACATTTATTTGGTATAATAAGTGTGAGGTGATAACATTTTATGGAACGTAAAATTGTTAATAAATTGATTGCATGGAAAAACAGTCCCCGCCGTAAACCGCTTATACTAACCGGAGCGCGTCAGGTCGGCAAGACTTATTCTGCTCTGACTTTCGGAAAGGAGCATTACAGGAATACCGTATATTTCAGTCTGGAGGATTCACGTGAAGTGCAAGCTGTGTTTGACCGCGATCTAAAGCCGGAGCGCATAATACGGGAATTAGCCGCTCAATCGGGACAGAGTATATTCCCCGGCGAAACGCTTGTCATTTTTGACGAGGTGCAAGCCTGTGAAAGAGCCCTGACTTCGCTCAAATACTTCTGTGAAAACGCGCCGGAATATCATATCATTGCTGCGGGCAGTCTGCTCGGAGTGGCGATGAACAGGGAAAAGTATTCGTTTCCGGTAGGCAAGGTCGATATGCTCACCCTCTACCCGCTTGACTTTGAGGAGTTTTTAACAGCAACCGGTAATGCCCCGCTTGGCGGATTGATAAAGGAATCCTATTCGGACTTTTCGCCGTTGTCCTTGCATGATAAGGCGATGGATTTGTATAAGACTTATCTTGCGGTCGGCGGTATGCCGCAGGCTGTGCTGGAATACGTGAATACGCAGGATTTCAACTTTGTTCTGGCGGCGCAAAAGACGATAAACGATGCGTATATAGCGGATATGGCGAAATATGCGTCGCCGCAGGAAACGACGAAGATAATGGCGGCATGGGCGAGCATACCCGCGCAGCTTGCTAAGGAAAACCGTAAATTCCAATACAAGGTCATAAAGTCGGGAGCGCGGGCGTATGAATACGAAACGCCGCTTGACTGGCTGAAGTTCGCGGGGGTTATTCACAAATGCGTCCGTGTGACGGAGGGAAAGATACCTCTGACCGCATACGCCGACAACGACTCTTTTAAAGTGTATATGATGGACACGGGGCTTTTGTGCTCAAAATTCGGTATCGCCGCGAATGTGATATTGAATAATGCGCCCGTATTCGACGGGTTCAAGGGCGCGCTTGCGGAAAACTATATATGCCAGAGCCTATCATCGAACGGGTTCACGCCATTTTACTGGAGCAGTCCGGGCAAGGCAGAATTGGATTTTGTGTTTCAGGACAGCCGGGGCAATATCATCCCATTAGAGGGCAAATCGGCGGACAATGTAAAATCAAAGAGTCTGCGGCTGTTTATGTCGCTGTACAAACCTGATTATGCCGTTCGGGTTTCGGCGAAAAACTTCGGGTGTGAAAACGGAATCAAAAGCATACCTTTATATGCGTTGTTCTGTCTAATGCCGTAAAAATCAACAATCGAAGCCTGCCATATTTTTTTATCAAGTTCGGCTGAATAATATAAGAATCATATTCACTCAAAATCGTTTGAATATGATTTTTTTGTTTAAATAGATGTCGTCGTTAACTAATTTAATCTATCATAATTTATCACCTTTGTTTTGCTCGCTATACATCATAATTTTTGTACAAATATATTACCACAAAAATATAAACAAATCAACCGTTTTAAAAATTTAGGAGGATGTGTAAAAATGCCACACGAAATATTTGAACTGCTTCGTGCAGACAACACAATTTACGCCAACAGAACGCTTGCGGCGGCAATCGGGCTGAACGAAGCCGTGATATACAGCGCACTTTTGGGGAAAGAACATTACTACAGAAATATGAATCAGCTCGACGGCGAGGACATGTTCTACGCTACCGCTTCGGACATAGAGGAAAAGACAACGCTGACGCAGCGGCAGCAGGAACGCGCTATTGGACATCTTGAAAATTTCGGCTTAATAACCACACAAGTGAAGGGTCTGCCGGCAAAAAAGTATTTCAGGATAAACCCCGATACCGAGGTAATATTAAAACTTTTACGGGAGAAACCGAAGAAAACACCTGGCGGCGGCAAAGATAACAATTCTGATTCCGGCAGTAACGATTCTGATACAAGCGGCGGAGAGCAGCCGGAGATTGTTCAAGAGAGTAGAGGGGACGGTGAAACAAGTTTCAACAAAACGTCGAAACTGGTTTTGACGTTTCGTTGAATCAGGTTTCGACAAAAAGTGAGAACAAGAATCAACAAAACAGCGAAGCTATCAATATAAGTAATAATAAATATATAAATAAAAAAAATAATAATTATAATACCGCGCATACGCGCGAGGTGACGGGCGGTGAAAAAAATGAAGATGATAACAAAAAAAATAAACGGTTTATAAAACAAACTGAAAATCACACTGATAATACCGACAACAACTTCAACGGGATAATAAACAGATTCACGCAAAATGAAAAAGTGAGAACCGCGCTATGGGCGTATTTGAATATGCGATTGAAACGACCTAAAACGGCGACGACTGATTACATACTTGAGCTTGCGTTATCGCGTCTGAATGAATTGTCTGACGACCCTGATACGCAGATAAAAATATTGAACCAGTCTATTCTGAACAGTTACCCGGATTTATACGAGTTAAAAAATACAGGAAAAGGAAATGGAAACAATGATTATATCGGAAACAATGGAAAACGTCGGGGAGATGACGGGGCTTATAATACCGGATTGGCTGCGGGAGAAACTGGAGCAAATAAATTCCGGGAACTGCCGGGGGTCGTCAGGCTTGGGTGACAGGGTTGATATTCTCGTAAAAAATTATAATGATATGACAGGAGATTTAGTTGGAGTTGATTGTCAAAAGTGCAAGAACCGGGGCAGGATTGCCGAGAACCGCGGCGGATATTTTATGACAACCGAATGCGAGTGTCAGATTACACGGCGCAACATAGATTATATACGCGAGAGCGGACTTGCCGACTTATTGGACTTATACAATTTTGACAACTACGAAACGGAGTACGACTGGCAGAAATACGTCAAAGATAAATCGTTGGATTACGCTTCCGACGTCACCGGGGACTGGCTGTGCGTATTAGGGTGCGTAGGATCGGGGAAAACGCATATCTGCACGGCGGTATGCGGGGAGCTGATGAAAAAAGGTCACAGCCTGAAATATATGCTGTGGCGCGACGATGGCGTGAAAATCAAGGCTGCGGTGAATGAAGAAGAAGAATATACGCGGCTTATACGCCCGTTCAAAGATGCTGACGTGTTATATATCGACGACCTCTTTAAGACAAAAAAAGACGCGTCCGTATCAGCCGGCGACATAAACTTAGCTTTCGAGCTCATAAACTACAGGTATTACCAGCCGAACAAAAAGACGATTATAAGCAGCGAAAAATCGATAGACGAGCTGTTGGATATAGATTCGGCGGCGGGCAGCCGTATATACGAGCGGTGCAAGAAGCGCGGTTATTGCTTGGAAATAACGCAAACCGGCGAATATAATTTTCGTTTAAAATAATCGTAAAATAAACAGAAGGGATGGATAGATATAATAAAAACAAGAGAGGATCTTTATAGGGAAACATCGGAAATCGTCAATGTATTGTCTGAATACAAATGCCTGAAATACAATCAGGTTATGCGGCTGTTCCCGAACAAGCCGATTGCCGTAATGAGAAGCATTATATCGCGCATGATAAAACAGAAACGCATAGTATACGACGGC
>WQYZ01000245.1 GCA_009780985.1 Oscillospiraceae bacterium
ATCTTGCACGCAGTCTTTGACCGCTTTCTCCAACGCTTTCGGCAATTCAAGCCCAGCATTCCTATTTGCTCGCGCTCGCGACACGAATGTAGAATAATCTCTCAGTGTCCCGCTTCGGCTCATGATTTTTGCGCTATATCCTTTATTGATGTTATACACTTTTACTTTCAATTCGAGGTTATCTATACCACTGTCGATAAAAGCGTCCGACAAGTTAAGCTCAGATTCCTCCGGATATTCGTCCTTGCCGTTGTAAACTACTATGAACTCAGGCGGCGGTATCTTCACCAAGCGCGAACTGTACATCGCCTCGTTGTCTGCCAATATCTGGTATTCCCGCGCTATGTACAGCAGAAACCGCAGGGGCATATTTGGATTTATCGACGACTGATGCTCAACCAACACGATCAGTCTGCCGTCTATCATGAATGCTATATCGTTCTCGCGCCCTATGAAGATGATATTTTCCAGTGTGAGTAACCCTATATCATCGGGCGTGTAATTTGTTCCGCTTATCGCGTTATATAGTTCAGCCAGTTTGTCTTTCTCGCCGAAAAGCTTAGTAAAAATGCTGTCTTTGTATTTTCTGTTCGCGCTGACATTATTTTTATTATCCATTGTTATACTCGCTTAATTTTTTATTGTATATATTATATCAGATATTTATAAAAAATTCAACATGATTTTTATAAACATTTTATTCTTTATCCTTCGTTCTACTCTTATACACATTATACTGATTTTTGCATTTCGGACTGCAAAACACAGCATTGGGGTGAGTCGCCGCGAACACCGCCGTGCAGTGCTTGCATACCCGTAACGGCTTCTTCTCGTCCGTCAGCATGAAGCTGAACATCATCTGAACCCCCAACAGCAGCGAATGGAAATCCCACACAATCGTCGGCTTGTCGTACAACGCGATATGATATGTCGGCGCGATGCCGCCGAACGTCGATATACCCTGACGGTACAAATCCCGCGTGGTTTCGTCGATGTGATCATAATCCTCGTAGTACAGAAAACTCGATACAAGCGTAAACGCCCAGTCGCGGAACTGCGTCACCAGCCAGTCGTAACGCTCTGCGTAGTCGCGCTGTAAACTCATCGCCATCGCCATTGAACTGTCGACGAATGTCATCATCAGCGCCATCATCTCGCGGTCATCGGCGACGTTCCATTGCGCGGTTCTGCTGTCCTTGTAGAAATCCGGCTTGGCGAACGGGAAGAACAGAGCGACATAATCCTGCGCGGACATCGTTTCCTCTTTCAGAAAATGATTTTTCGGCAGATACACCGCTTCGTAGTCCATGAACTGCGGCGTTGTCGGCAGAGCAGTCATAAAACCGAGCAACCCGTATTTCGTCACAAATTCCAGCACAGACTGTTTCAGTTTATCATCAACATTTTTTTTCATCGCGAGCCGCCCGACGTTCAGCGCATCAAGCACCATCTTTTCGCCGTCTTTGAGCGGGTCGTACACGGCTGGCTTGGATTTCGGCGCAGGCGTGAGATATACAATACCGTTCGCGCCTTTTCTGTATTCGTATTCGCTGTATCGCGTCCAGTGAGAGCTTGTCCGCTGAAAAATGTTGTTCATTCCATATGCTCCAATCTGTAATCATAAATCATTATGTATATATTACATTATATCATATATCATTGCCGCTGTCAACAGCGGTTTTCTTTTTGCACTGACGTTTCGGCTTGCCGTCGCCGTATTTTTTTATGTTGTCCGCCACAAATTCGCGCTGCATTGATGTGAGCGAAGCTTCTGCCTTGAATCTTGGCAGCAGACGCATATACAGCTTGTACCGCAGGCTCTCTATCATCGTGATATATACTTTCAGCACATTGCGGTCGGTCTGACCGCGATGTTTGGCGATGCGCTGTATCGACCATCGGCGTATGACGCGGTAATACAGCACTTCTTTTTGTCCCTCGTTGAGCTTTTTCACAAGCTCATATAAATTTCTGCTTGAAATCAGTTCGTGGATTTCATACGGGCAGTCGAAAATCACATCCAAAAAATTGCCGTTCATAAGCTCGCGCCACCATTCGTGGTCAAGCGGTTTCGGTATGACTGGAACATTGGAATAGCTAATATCAACAATGTTTTCTACTTTTTCTAACTCCCGACGCCGCTCGCGCCGTATGCGTTTCTTTTCTATTTTATCATACATCGAAGCGAGGTTTTCAAAATCGACCTGTGTGCGTGCGCCGTCTTCTTGCTGACGCAATGCCACTCTGTCTGCTTCGCGTTTCAACGCCATGTATTCTATGCTTACTTCCATATTTTTACCGTCCTATCATTGTTTTTATGTTGGTTGAATCTATTATATCATAAAGAAATAAATAAATCAAATATATTTTTTTATATATTTTTAAAACAGTTCTGAAATCGGGGTGTAATTTGGCTTATATATAGAGGGAGTAATCTGAACAACAATTTAAAGATTACTGCCTGACATAAATGAAAGGAGGAAACAAAAATGCAATACAAAGAATTTACCCGCCGAGAACAGCAGACAATCCGTCGTTTGGTGACAGATATGTGCGCCAACTACGATGAAAGATACGGTTGTCTGCCATTGAACAGCACGTGTTATATGTTCACTGTCAACTCGCCGGACAGTTCGCCGTGCAAATATTTCAGAAATGCTGTATTACCGCTGAATCCCTTTCTCGAGACGGTATTTTCCGGTATATGCGAAACGAAGCCGTGCAAAATATGCGGCACGGAATTCGAACCGGTCGGCAGACAGGCATACTGTTCTGAGAAATGCAAGCATACCAGCAGACGGCTGACGACCGCTGCAAGGGTCAGAAAACACCGCCAGAAAATGCAAATGTAACGAAATAGCCATTGAGGAAGCCCGTATAATCGGGCTTTTTTCGTCTCGTTTTATGAGGGGTAAGGGTTTTATACCCTGATCCCCGAAACGAGGAGTAGGGGCGTTACATATACTTACAAAAATTTACATTATTAATATGGAAGGAATTCAATCATATGAGTATTAATCAAACATCTGAAACAAACACCGAACCAGCGATTCTGCGAAAGCGAATTGGTTCCACCACTTATGTGGTGTCAATATACCCCAGTCAATCCAAAAAAGAAACCCTGAAAGAAAAAATTGTGCGGCTCATCAAAAATGACTTGCAATCCCCGCCCAAACATGGTATAATAGGGGCACTACAAGCGGGTTGGCTGCCTGAAAGGAGTTCGATATGAACGATAACAGGCGGATTAATTCCGAAACAAAAATCACAGCGTTATACTGTCGTCTGAGCAAAGACGACGAGTTACAAGGCGAGAGCAATTCCATCACAAATCAAAGAGCTATTCTGGAGGACTACGCGAAAAAGAACGGATTCACCAATACACGGTGTTATCAGGACGATGGGTACAGCGGGACAAATTTCAATCGTCCCGGCTGGCAGGCGATGATAACTGCGGTTGAGGCTGGCGAAGTGCAGACAATTTTGCTCAAAGACACGAGCCGAATGGGGCGCAGTTATCTGCAATGCGGGCTATACCGCGAAATGTTCCGTGAAAAAGGCGTTCGACTAATCAGCGTGAACGACGGAATAGATACGGCGAACGGCGAGGACGATTTCACGCCGTTCAGGGAAATAATGTCAGAATGGTACGCGAGGGACACGAGCAAAAAGATAAAAATTGTGCTCCATGCCAAGGGTAACAGCGGAAAACACATGACAAATTCGGCATTATACGGTTACATGAAGTCGCCGGAGGACAAAAACAAATGGGTGATTGACAAGGAAGCCGCTCCGATTGTCAGGCGTATATTTCAGATGACGATAAATGGCAATGGACCGTACCAGATAGCGCGAACGCTGACGGACGAAAAGATATTGCGTCCGACGGCATATATCGCGCTCCGCGACGGATATGACATACCTCGTTCCGACGACAAATACAACTGGGGCGGGAGGTCTGTGCAGAACATACTTGACAAGCCTGAATATATGGGGCATACAGTCAACTTTCGGACGTACAAGGAATCGTACAAAGACAAGAAGCATAAATACCGCCCGCAGAAGGATTGGACTGTATTCGAAAATACGCAGGATGCAATCATAGACGAGATGACATGGGAGACAGCGCAGAAGTGCAGGGTTGTGAAACGCCGCGCCAACTCGACAGGCGCACCGAATCCGTTGACGGGGCTGGTGTACTGCGCGGACTGCGGCGGCAGAATGTACAATCACATGGGAACGATGGCGGGCATATACGATTCGCAGGATTCATACGCCTGCAATCAATCGTCGAAATACCCGCCAAAATGTACCATGCACTATATCAAGACGTCTGCGCTTCGGATGATTGCGCTTGAAACGATACGTTCTGTCAGCGGATTCGTCAGGGAACATGAGGACGAATTTATTCAGTTGGTACGCGAGGCTTCGGAGTTGCATAGCGAGGAAGCGGCGAAATCGCAGAAAAAGCAGCTTGCCAAAAGTCAGAAACGCTGTACTGAACTTGATGTGCTGATAAAACGGTTATACGAAGATAAAGTGAGCGGCGAACTGTCGGCGAAGCGTTTTGAAATTCTGTCGAACGAGTATGAGCGTGAGCAGGAGGAACTGGAAAAGCAGGTTGCCGACCTGCAAATCGAACTTGAGCGATTCAATGCGGACGGCGACAGAGCAGACAGATTCATCGAAATAGTCCGCAGATACACGGATATTTCAGAACTCACCCCAACTATTTTAAACGAATTTATCGAAAAAATTACCGTGCATGAAGCTGACAAGTCAAGCGGTCGTCGTGAACAGTGTGTAGATGTTTATCTTAGTTTTATCGGCAAGTTTACAATACCGGGGCAGAGTGCTGAAGTCGAGCCGTTTGACCCGATAGAACATCGCCGGGCGATTGGACGCACGAGTTATCATAAACGCCGCGAGAAGATTTTGGCAAAGCTGGCGGATAAGCGCGAAGTGGAAAGAGCGGCAAGACTTGCCGCCGCGCCGGTGAAAACGCCGGAGGAAATCGAAGCGGAGAGACAGGCGAGGATAGATCATCACAGAGCATATCAACGCAAATATCAGCAGGAATGGCGGCGCAGGAAACTCGGAAAGCATGAAAATAACACTATTGAGCCGGCGTAATCATCACACATATAATATACAGTATTCCCCCGAATATAATTATTCGGGGGATATTTTATTTTCAGCATGGTATAAATTGTGCAGAGGTCAAAACGACAGTACTGTCGTTTTGACCTCAATATTATATATTTGCTTATAAATAACAGATTTGAGGTCAACGCCGCAACAGTGCGGAATTGACCTCAAAATGCTGAATTTCGGAGCGGTACGAAATTCAACAAATAAAAATATTCAGGAGGTTTTTTTATGCAGAATTTAAAACGTAATATAAATATGGGATTCCGCGTCACATCTGAGGAGCAGGAAATGATAAAACGCAGGCAGGAGCAGACTGGCATACGAAATCTGCGGGCGTATCTTTTGAAAATGGCGGTGGACGGTATGGTTGTCAACCTCGATTTATCTGGGGTCAACGAATGCTCACGTCTGCTCCGTATAATCAGTAATAACATAAATCAACTTGCGAAACGCGCCAACGAAGGCGGTAATGTTTACGCCGACGAAATTACCGGCGTTAAAATACAGCTTGGCGATATATGGGAGCAACAGAACAAAATCATCAGAAGCCTCGCGAAAATTCTGGAGGTGGTCTGATGTCGGAATTACGAATGTTTACCATGCAGGACGTTAAGACAGAATCGGTATCATGGTTATGGGAACCGTACATTCCGTGCGGCAAAATCACGATTGTGCAGGGTGATCCGGGCGACGGCAAGACCACGCTGATGTTGGCGATTGCCGCCGCAGTCACAAACGGAGAGGCTTTGCCGGGCGGCGTTGCTGATGTTCCCGCAGACGTAATTTTCCAGACAGCTGAGGACGGACTCAACGACACAATCAAGCCGCGTCTCGAATTGCTCGGTGCGGATTGCTCCCGTATCCATGTCATTGACGAGGGAGAGCAGCCGCTCTCCCTCGCAGACGAACGGATTGAGCAGGCTATTGTCAAAACCGGTGCGCGACTGCTTATCATCGACCCGATACAGGCGTATCTCGGCGGCGCGGATATGCACAGCACGAAAGGTATGCGCCCGCTTATGAAGTCGCTCGGAGCGGCGGCTGAACGTACCGGCTGCGCCGTCGTTATCATCGGGCATTTGAACAAGCGAAGTTTCGGGACGAAAGCGCAGTATCGCGGGCTTGGCAGTATTGACATATACGCCGCCGCTCGGAGCGTGCTGACCGTCGGCAGATTAGGTGAAACTATGCGGGTTGTCGTTCACAACAAATCGAACCTATCTTCAAAAGGCGCACCGATTGTCTTCAGTTTTGATTCCGTCAGCGGGTTCAGCTGGCAGGGTGAGTACGATATTAATGTTGACGATTTATTTAAAAATAACCCG
>WQYZ01000246.1 GCA_009780985.1 Oscillospiraceae bacterium
AATTCAGAGTTATCTAAATCGCGTAAATCAATGTCGCTGATAGAATTATATTCTTCGCTGAATATATATAGTCTGTTATGACGTGCTTCCCTTGTCGGGATTACGCAGTCGAACAAATTATACCCCATTTTGCAACACGCCGCGATTTCTTCCGGTTTTCCTATTCCCATAGCGTATTTAACAAGATTGTCCGGCATAAGTTCCGCAGTATATGCGAGTATGTCGTAGGTCAGATTGTTGCCGTCGTCCAAAGGCCAGCCGCCGAATCCGAAGCCGTCGAATCCGATATCAGTCAGCGCGTCAGCGCACTCTTTGCGCAATATTTTATCGTTTCCGCCCTGTATTATTCCGAAAATAAGAGGACGGATTTTATATTTTTTAGCCGCGAGTATATTCAGGTACTCGTTTTTACAGCGTTCTGCCCATTTTACTGTTATATCGACAGATTTTTTATTTATTTCGCCGGGGTCATTCGGATGAGTACAGTAATCTAAGCACATATAAATATCCGAGCCGTAATCAGACTGCGCGCGTATACACTTTTCCGGCGTAAATATAGTTTTTTCACCGGATTTGTCCGATTTAAAGACGATCTGCTTGTCCTGTATTTCACCGAATTTAGAATTTCCCCGGATAAGCGAAAATACCTGAAATCCCCCGGAATCCGTGAGTATAGGGCGGCTGTAATTTATAAAATTGTTTAATCCGCCAAGCGATTTTATTGCGGACTGGCCGGGATTTGATATAAGATGATATGCGTTCATCACAAGTCCCTGCACTCCGCAGTTATCTAAATCAGACGAATCGGCGCTTCGCACAACTCCGCGCGTACCGTCGGGGAAAAATGCGGGCAGTCTGACTCTGCCGTGCGGAAGAATAAGTTCATCAGAAATCTCTTTCTCCATATATTTATATACTCTGCCTTTCCGGAAAATAAAACTTCGTTGGATATAATTATATCACTTATTTTCAATCCGGTCAAGGCAATGTCAGAATAGTAAAATTTTCGCGGACATTATTGTTTACGCGGTGAGGGTAACTACAACGTTTCGTCTATTTTTTTGAATGACGCGTAGATGGTTTCTGCTATTTTATATCCGATTTTATCATATATATGACGGGCGATAATGTTTTTTGCCCCGCAGCCTAAACCCGCAAATTTATGTCCGCGCCTTAATATTTCGTTTGTCATATATATCGCGAGAGCCGTGCCGTAACCTTTATTGGCATATTCTTTATCTACCGCCAGAGAGCCGATATAGTTGTCCCAAGCGATACAGCCTGTTCCTACTATTTTGCCATCTTCTTCTAAAACATAATTTGTAGTTTCAGGACCAACAAATTGCTGTCTTTTTTCCTCAGACGGTTCTTCCGGTTCGGAATCGGGATATCCGTCACTTATTCGAATTTCATGACACCCTTTATCCCAGATGTCGCAGCAGCGGGGAAAATCATTTTCCCTGCACTTGCGTATCATATCCTGTTTTTGTTCGGGAATCAGACCGCCCTTGTATTCCATTTCCAGACTTGACGTAGTAAAATAAAATCCGAGCTTGTCTATAAATTTTATCGTTTCAAAGTCGTAATAATAACCCCACATCTCTTTTATTTCAGTTTGTTCGCGGAATTTTTTCTCAGCTTCATGGCATAACGCCGTGCCTATGCCGCGCCGCCTGTATTCGGGAGACACATATATAAATGCCTGACAATGCCCCATATATATAGTCGTCCACAGATACCCTGCGACTACTCCGTTATATTCTGCAATGGTAAGCTTATTGTGGTCCGCCGCTAAATCTTCCATATAACGGGGATTGTCGTTTACGATTACGCTTTTCAGCGCGTCGGAATCTTCGACTGTGCATTTTCTGATAATTATTTTTGCATCTTCAATAACATGATATTGCATATTGTTTCCTCCTGTTTGATTTAGGTTTAATGCGAGAGTAAAGGCTAACCTATGGAAAATTTGAAGCTGAATCCCGGATTTTCTTGCGCTTGACGGCGAAATTCCATGAAAACGTTTAAATGCCGAATTGAAGGCAACCGCCGAGTTATAACCGTATTTTACGGCAATATCTATAATTTTTTCGTTTGTGGTGCGAATATCGAACGCAGCCTGCGTAAGCCTCCTTTTTCGTATATATTCAGACAGCGTTGTTTCGGTCATAAGCGTGAAAATCCTTTGGAACATACTTTTTGAACCGGCGAACAGCATAGCGATTTTATTTTCTTCTATCTCCCCGTCCAAATTATCTTCGATATAATTCAATACCAAATTCATGCGATTCAATAAATCCATATTTGCGCCTCCTACTCTATTAACATGCAATATCATATCATAAATAAAACTTCAAAACTTCATATTTTTTGAGCAGAAAATATGAATTAACTTTCGGTAATCAGAGCGCTCATTCCGCACGCATTCTCTTCGGCGAAAAATTACCTCCTGCCTATAAGTATAACTCATCACGTAACGTTATAAGCAAGAGGTTTTATGAAAGTTTTCAGATTATTAACAATTTTCCAATTTTCCGCTTATATGCGGCATACCGCCTCCAACGCAATCGCTATTGCTTTGTCAAACGAGTCTGTGCCCCAATTTCTGTCGTCATGCATATCTACATTTGCAAGACTGTCCTGAGTAAACAGTATTTGCCCAAATACAGCTTCGCGCAGTCTTGCACATGCCGCAAGCGCGGAACATTCCATTTCGACAACTGTGCAGCCCTCTGATTTGCGGTAATTAACCATATCTTTGGTTTCCCTGTAAAATGCGTCTGTTGTCCAGGTCTTGACATATTCGTTTCTTATGCCGAGCGCGTCAAGCGCGTGTTTAACAGCGGTTACAGCTTTTTTGTCGAGCTCTATTTCCCTTTCGGGCGGCAAATAGTGATAGGAAGTGCCCTCGTCGCGCACAGCCGCCGTAGATATCAGCATTTCGTTTTCGGGAATATCTGTAAGCGTTCCGCAGCCGCCTATCGCTATAATTTCATTTACGCCGTGGCATATAAGCCAATCCAGTATTGCGGTTGCCGCAGGCGCGCCCAAGGGAGCGGAACATATCACAATTTCCATGCCGTCTTTTACTGTTTTATAAACAAAGTGCATTTTCATCATGGAGCGATACTCCGCGATAACGTCAAGATTATGTTCCAATGCGAATTTTTCGACCGAATCGCCTAAAAACCCGTATACGCATTTAGACGGCAGCTGAAATTTATTTTTTCTGTTCGGCATAACAACCGCCGTTTTTTCTGTATCATATTCCAAAACAGGATACTCATGTTTTATCACCGGCATAAATATATTCTCCGTATTTGTTAAATTTTAAATCATTATATCATAAATATACGACTTATGTCAACATGTTAAAATACGGCTGTTTGTACTGTTTATATGGGAATTTGTGTATAAATCTGAATTTTTATCCGCACACTATATTTATATACTTGTGTATTGAGAGGGGCAAAACATTGAAAAAAACATTTGACGGAATGTATTACAAACATCAGAAAGGCATTCGCACCGTCGCGATAATTGCGGGAATTTCGGCTGGCTGCCATGCGTTTATTCAAGTGATAACTAATAGCAATTCATATGATTTCAATTATCCGCCGTCAGTATATGAATCATATAATTCCGGGGAAACTGTCAGAATCGGCGACAGCGTCTTTTCAAAAGACGGCGTTAAAATCCGTATAGTATCACAAGAAAAAAGTTTATCCATATGCGGAGATATTATATATTCTGGTATAACCCCACTTCGGTATGACATAATGGGACCATTTAAATACCTGCCTATGCAATGCCGTCACAGAGTTTCAAGTCTGTATCACCGGCTTGACGGAAGTTTGACCGTGAACGGGGAAAATATTGATTTCACCGGAGGCACTGGCTATATTGAGGGAGATTCCGGCACATCTTTCCCCAAAAGTTATATGTGGATTCAATGCGGCGATTTTATTGATTGTCAAGATAAAGCCTGTATCATGGCTTCGGCAGCTGATATACCATTTGCCGGGCTTCATTTCTGCGGATGTATTTGTGTTGTATATATTAATGGCACTGAATACCGTCTTGCCACTTATCTTGGAGCCAAAGTTATTTTGTGTGATGAAAATCATATTATTATCAAACAGGGGAAATTGCGGTTGGAAATAGAAATCAATACGGACGACGCAGACACGGGTCATAAATTGGCGGCTCCGGAAAAAGGCGAAATGGTAAGGGAGATTTACGAGCGTATTGCCTGCGGCGCGCGGTTTAAGTTTACGAGAGGCGGGGAAGTGCTGTTTGACAAACGCAGTGAAACGACGAGTTTTGAATATCTTAACTAAAATACGCCTTAATATAAAAATCCAAAGGGTCCTTTGGCGTAAAGACATCATAATTTCCCTGCGCTATCAGACCTTTTGCCAAAAGGTCGTCGCAATACGGGATTATTTCATTTTCCAATACATATTGATATTCATATTTTGAGTTTACAGTCGTGTTGTTATTTTCTATACCAAATCTTTTTGTCTGAAATGCGCCGTTTTCGTCAATGTACCATACAGTGGGATAATACGGATAAACGTTAAATATATAATATCCGTCTGAGTCGCAGTCCTGCGATATATCAAACGGCTTACCGTTCGGAGAATTAACTACGAGGCTTCTGGTTACCGGTTTTCCGTTTACAGTTTTTGCAACATATTCCGTCTTTTTTTCAATACCGGTTAAGTATTGTTCCCAAAATTTGATACCGTTTTCAAATCCAGTATCATATCTGTTTTTTTCCTCCTCAGACAGATTAAGATATTGCTCAGATTTCATATATTCGCTCTTCTGATTTTTCGCATCTTCTATATATTGTGACATGTCATCAGCAGTAAACCATTCGACATCAAGAAGCAAGGTGTTTTTGTCGTCCCCGAATCTGACATTTGCGTAAGGGTCTGCCGTAGTTTCAGGAATTATCGTTGTTCCTTCGTTCGTGATTGTCGTCGCTTGGTCTGTTGTATTTGTATTGTCCGAACATGACGATAGCAAAATTATAGTTGGACTTATAATAAATATGAGCGCCAATAGCATACTGAATATTTTTACATTATTTATTATTTTCATAAAATTTACCTCCGAAATCCAAATCAATAAATTTGTGTAATAATTATAGAGTGAATAAAATCATTATAGTAATAAATATTTACCATAACTATTACTATAATATACTGCGAACAAATAAAAGTCAATGGCGCTTCACAATAATATTATGTATTTTTTGTTAATTATTTATGACGACAATAAAAAAGGAACTTATTTCTAAGTTCCTTAATCCAAGCACTTATTTACCTATATCACAACGACTGCGCCGTCGTGCCGCACAAAGAGTTCAAGGCAGGAGTTTTCCCCGAAAACCGGCTTGATTTTGTCAAAATATTCGGCGACGAATTTTTTGGGTATAAACGCCTGAATCGTTCCGGCAAATCCGCCGCCGTGAACACGGACGGCCGCCTGTTTGTTGGCGAGGGCTTCCTCGGACAACGCAAGTGCAAGCGCAATTCCCTGATTCTCCGGGTCTTTTGCGACATATATATTTTGCAGATACTTGAAAGACGAATTTCCGGAAGCCGTAATCAGCTGTAAAAACCCTTCGAAATTGCCGTCTTTTAATGTTTCCGCGCCGGAACGCACCCTCGCGTTTTCGTTAAAGAAGTGCATTGCGCGGAGCACCGCGCGGTCGCCGTATAATTTTCTGATTTCGCTTATTTTAGCGTTAAACTCAGCCTTGTCAATATCCCTCAAAACTTCTTTGCCGAAATATGAAGCGGCCAGTTTCATCTCTTTTGTTATGGACGCATATTCGTCGTTCAAATCGGCGTGCGAACCGCCGGTCGATACTATGCACAGGCTGTAACCTGACTTTGTTATGTCAAAATCAAGTTTTTCAACTGCAGGTTCTGCGGGATTCTCAAAATCTATCGCTACAAATCCGCCGACGGAACAGGCTGTTTGGTCCATAAGTCCGCAGGGTTTGCCAAAATATACGTTTTCTGCGTACTGTCCTATTTTAGCAATCTCGACTGGAGTAATTTTCCCGCCGTTATAAAAATGATTTAACGTAAATCCTACTAATATTTCAAATGCGGCGGACGACGAAAGCCCCGAGGCTTTTAGAATATCAGACGTCGTATAAGCGTCAAAACCGCCGATTGCATATCCCGAATCAACAAATTTATTACATATTCCCCTGATTATTGATGTCGAATTGTATCTTTCCTCTTCAACCGGCAAAAGATTTTCGGCGGCGGTTATATCGACGTCGTTTGGGCTGAATCCCTCGCTCTGTATTCTGATGTGCGATTTTCTGCCGCCGGGCACAAGGCTTTTTGATACGATTGCGATAACGTCTAAATTTATAGCGGCGGCTAAAACTCTGCCATGATTATGGTCGGTATGATTGCCGAGTATTTCGCTTCTTCCGGGAACGGAT
>WQYZ01000247.1 GCA_009780985.1 Oscillospiraceae bacterium
AATCTCTGACCGCCGAACTGGGCTTTCCCCCCCAACGGCTGTTGAGTTACGAGAGAATAAGGACCGGTTGAGCGCGCATGAATCTTGTCGTCTACAAGATGCAGGAGCTTTAAGAAATACATATAGCCTACGGTAACCCTGTTATCAAACGGCATACCTGTGCGCCCGTCGTATAACACCGTCTTTCCGTCCGGATCAAGCCCTGCATCCTCTAAACACTGCGCTATATCTTTTTCGTTTGCCCCATCGAACACGGGCGTCATAATCTTCCAGCCCAAATGTTTTGCGGCAATTCCCAAATGAACTTCGAGCACCTGACCTATATTCATTCGCGAAGGAACTCCAAGGGGATTCAAAATTATATCGAGGGGAGTGCCGTCCGGTAAAAACGGCATGTCTTCCGGCGGCAGGATTCTTGAGATAACGCCTTTGTTTCCGTGTCTGCCCGCCATTTTGTCCCCGACTGAAATCTTACGCTTCTGCGCGACATAAACCCTTGCGACTTTATTTACTCCAGGAGTGAGTTCATCGGAGTTTTCGCGCGAAAATACTTTTACATCAACTACTATCCCGCTCTCTCCGTGAGGCAGCCTAAGGGAAGTGTCGCGCACCTCGCGGGCTTTTTCGCCGAATATTGCGCGGAGCAGTCTTTCTTCCGCGGTGAGTTCAGTCTCCCCTTTCGGGGTGACTTTTCCGACAAGTATATCGCCGGCTCTGACTTCCGCGCCTTTTCTGATTATTCCGTCGTTTGTCAAATTTTTCAGAGCGTCGTCCCCTACGTTGGGTATGTCTTTTGTTATTTCTTCTGGACCGAGTTTTGTGTCCTTCGCTTCGTGGGAATACTCTTCGATATGAATAGACGTGTAAACGTCGTCTCTTACAAGCCGCTCGTTGATTAAAACCGCGTCCTCGTAATTATAGCCTTCCCATGTCATAAATCCTATCAGCACGTTTTTCCCGAGGGCGATTTCGCCGTTGTCCGTGGACGGACCGTCAGCGATTACCTCGCCTTTTTCGACCGTCTGATGCTGTATTACCATCGGTCTTTGATTTATGCACGTTCCTTGATTGCTTCTTTTGAATTTTATAAGATGATAGACGTCTTTGCGCCCTAAAATATTTCTAATAATAATTTCATCCGCAGAAACGCTTTCGACGGTTCCCGCTTCTTTTGCTACAACCGCCGCTCCTGAATCTATAGCGGTTTTATATTCCATTCCCGTGCCGACAATAGGTGATTCGGTTATCATCAGAGGCACAGCCTGTTTCTGCATGTTTGAACCCATCAAAGCCCTTGAATTGTCGTCGTTTTCAAGAAACGGTATCATAGCCGTCGCAACGGACACAAGCATTTTGGGCGACACATCTATATAATCTGCCATACTTTTTTCAACTTCCGTGATTTCGCCTTTGTGACGTATTGCTACTTTGGGGTTTATAAAATAATTGTTCTCGTCCAAAGGCTCGTTTGCCTGAGCGACGTAAAACTCGTCTTCCTGGTCGGCGGTCATGTAGACGATTTCTTCTGTAATCTGACCTGTTTCTTTATTTATTCTTCTGTACGGAGCCTGAATAAATCCGTACTGGTTTATTTTTGCATAGGTCGCAAGATAAGAAATAAGGCCTATATTCGGACCCTCGGGGGTTTCTATGGGGCACATTCTGCCGTAATGCGTATAGTGAACATCGCGGACTTCAAACGAAGCGCGCTCCCTCGACAACCCGCCGTGACCGAGAGCTGACAGTCTGCGTTTGTGCGTGATTTCCGAAACGGGATTCGTCTGATCCATAAACTGTGACAGCGGATTCGAGCCGAAAAATTCTTTTATAGACGAGACAAGAGGTCTGATGTTTATGAGCGACTGGGGGGTTATCTGGGTCGGGTCCTGAGTTGTCATTCTTTCTTTTATAACTTTGTCCATTCGTGCGAAACCCATTCTCATCTGATTCTGCAGAAGTTCGCCTACAGAACGCAGCCTTCTGTTGCCCAAATGGTCTATATCATCCGTTTCGCCGATTCCGTGAACGAGGCATATCAGATAGTTTATCGACGAAAAAATATCGGCTTTTATTATATGCTTAGGCATTAATTTGTCTTTTTGCCGCTTTATCTCGTCTTTTATATCTTTCGGATCTGCATAGTTGTTTAATATATCCTGCAGAACGGAAAATTTGACTTTTTCTTTTATTCCCAAGTCTGAGACATCAAAATTCAGTACTCTGTTGAGATATATCATATCGTTCGAAAATACTTTTATTTCCCTGTCGTCTAAATTCAAATATACTTCGTTTACCCCGTTGTCCTCGATTTTCTGGGCAAGTTCTCTTGTAATTTTTTCTCCGGCCTCCGCTAATAACTCCCCTGTCAGGGGCGAAACTGCCGGGCGCGAGAGCGTAAATCCTGCAATTCTGTAGCCTAAAGCTAATTTTTTATTGAATTTATATCTGCCGACTATTGACAAATCATATCTTTTTGGATCAAAGAACAGATTGTTTATCAATATTTCCGCGCTTTCCACAAGAGGAGGGTCTCCGGGACGCAGTTTCCTGTATATTTCTTTCAAAGCCTCGTCGGAGGCTGTAGTGCCGTTTTTTACCGCTTCGCTGTCCATGGAGTCTTTCTCAAGAGTGGCGAGAATTTTCTCGTCCTCTCCGAATATATTTTTTATTTCGTCGGGAGTGCTTATTCCCAAAGCTCTGATTAACACCGTTATCGGAATTTTTCTGTTTTTATCTATTCTAACATAAAAAACATCGTTTAAATCGGTTTCATATTCAAGCCAGGCGCCGCGATATGGGATGATTGTGTTGGCGAATATTCTTTTGCCGGATTTATCCATGTTCGTTTCATAATATATACCCGGAGAGCGGACAATCTGCGAAACTACCACGCGTTCGGCTCCGTTGATTATAAAAGAGCCGTTTTCCGTCATTATGGGGAATTCTCCCATAAAAATCTCCGACTGTTTAACATCTCCCCCAGTGATTTTATTTTCGAGTGTAACCGTTATTTTAAGCGGCGCGGCGTAATTCACGTCTCTGTCTTTACATTCCTCAACAGGATATTTCGGCGTGGATTCCATAGTATAACCTGTGAAGTTTATTATCAGATTCCCCGAATAGTCAACAATAGGAGACACGTCTCTCAGCACCTCCATAAGCCCCTCGTCAAGAAACCACCTGTAAGAATTTTTCTGCACCTCTATAAGATTAGGCATATCCAGAACTTCTTTTATTTTAGAGAAGCTCATACGGATATTTCTGCCGAGCTTTTGAGGTTTGACCATAAAATAAATCACTCCATTCAAAAAATATAAAAAGCGGCTTTTTTCTTTAAAATATGTTAATAATCCCAAAAAATTTAAATATTTTTTAATTTGTTAATTTTCTATTAAAATTTATGTTTTAAAATTAAGTTATATTATTTTAAGTATGATAAAATATCAGTTCCTTTCATCAAATCATTAAATCAAGTTAAATATTGGATTTATGTCGTATGTAGAATAATCGTTTAATTGATTATAATCATCTAAAAAAATTCATATACTAAATTATTAAAGCATAAAATACAGAAAAAATATCTGTATTTTATGGTCGTATGCAGAAATGCGCAAAATTGAAAAATAAGCATATTATTCTATTATAGCGTAATATCTTATTATAGCATTATTTTTTGTGTATGTCAAGTATTATTTTGGCGATTTTGAAAAAAATTGCAAAATTATTTTTGCACGCATTATAACTTGTAGGGGCGGGGTTTTCCCGCCCCTACGGTTATGAGTAAAATTCTAAAAGAAAATCTCTGGGATACGATTAATCGGCGAAATTATATTTGTAGCGTCTGTGTATTCTTTGCAGCATATATCGACTAACCCTATGTTATAATTTTCGCCGTCAGACCTGCCGAGATAAGGCTGGTCGTTCAGCTGGAAATAATGCACCCCGACACAGCAGCCGATATGTTTCGCGTTATCTGCGTACGCGCATATCGCTTTGCCGCGCTCTTTCTGCGAAGCCACTCCCCTGATGCCGGTCGCCGGAAGCCCCGCGTCCAATGCGCCGAAATGAAATTCGCCGACCATTACGGGCATATCTGTCTTTTCAAATACGCGCCTGACTGATTTATCGCAGTAATTGTCGTAACAGTTTATAGAAAAAACATCCAAGTATTCTTTACCTTCAAATAAATCGTCGTTCGATATAAACGCATATCTTATGCCTAAATTCAGATGGTCTTTATCCGTCTCCTTTAACGTCAACGCCGGAACTTTTATGTATTCATTTATTAAAAGTTTAGAAAATATATCGAGGGTTTTAACGGCTTGTCTTGAAATTTTAGTGTTTATGTCCGCATCTAAAATATCGTCGAAATCTTTAAAATTCGTTCTGAATGATTTATTTAGAGAGTCTATATCGTTATAGATTTCTATAAGCCATTTAACAAGCTTTGCTTTCGATTTAACAGTCCTCGGCGAAATAAACAATTCATATCCCAAATTCAATCCCCAGACAAACGCCCAGTTCGGCTCGTTTGACATGAAATATCCTATAAGATACGGGTCGCCTTTATATTCTTCGAGAGCAGTCGCGTAAATTTTGGAGTTTTCTTTAAACTCATCAGAAAATACGTCAGGGAAATCCCTGTAAATACATTTTTTAGTGGACGGATAACGGTTTAGTATCGCGACATACGGAATTTTGCTTTTTTTCGCGAAATTCATATCGCTCCAAGTTCCGATAGTGTTTATCCCCCACTTAATCAGTCTGTATTTTGTAAGAACGCTCCACTTGTCATAATATAAATCGCCGTAAACTTTACGCAGATTATCCTCAAGAAAATTATGCATTTTGCCGTCGTCCATGGGACCGGTTATATTTACCCCTACGCAGTCGCACCCGAAACCGAAAAATTCTTTACCGTCGGGAGTTATCATTACAAACCGGTTATCTTCTGTTTTCTGCACTCTGAAATATCCTGTGGCGTCATAATCTGCATCGCCCTGACCGTAATATCCGTCCTGATAATCTTTTAAAAATTCTTCTGCTTTTTCTATTTCACCGTCAAGATATTCTTTTAATTCGGCGAGAGATTTTGTTTTGCCTTTCCAGTCTTTCTTATTCCACTGTCCGAACTCGTCGATAAGCGAATCGAACGAAAACTCTGATTGCGGAGCTTGTTCGGCGGTAAATCGTACATTGCTAATCGAAAGTTTTGGCTCAATATGGCATCTTGCCATATATATCCCGACATATGCGATGTCTGGCAAAGCCATGCGCCTCCCGTTTACGACCGTTTTTAAAACGCCTTTTTTGCGGTCGCCGAAAAGCTGCTGACCGTCGAGATATGACAGCGGGATCTCGACCGTTGTTTTAATAAAAGGCAGAATACCGGTTGTTATGGAAAAATCGGGCTTTAATTCAGATAAACCGTCCTCGCCGTCAACAAATCTTTGCAATGATTTATAAAAGTGAATTTCGATTCTTACTGAAAAATCCTGCGGATTTTCAATCTCAAACGCGAAATATTTACTCTCGTCCGCAACTTTTTCATTCAGTTTATAAAAAACTTCCCCTCCTGTTTTTTTAAACACAAATTCGTTTTTATCACAGTCGAACATGCAATTATGCTTGTCTTCCAACGATAATTTAATTTTCATGCAATTAATCCCTCCAAATTTTTATTTTACTACATTATATCACACAAATTATACACAAATCAACAGATTTTTTATAAAAAATCAAAAAACGTCCTGTTTAAATATAACGGAACGTTTTTTAGGGGGACTATATATTCTATTTTCATATGTTGAATCAATTTTATATTAATTATAAAGGTATTTTATTATCTCCATCTCCAACGCGGGCGGCGTCTGCCGAAAATCTGTTGGAGGAATAAGATTCTGGCAATATCAGAAAGCGCGCTGCGGTCATAGCCTCTCCAGCTTCCGCCGTCTCTGAAATCGTAAAAAGTCGGAATTGCGTCGCCATCCTTTGCGGGGATTTGCGTCGGCATAGCTGCGCCGACTCCGGCGCGTCTGATCGCTTCTTCTGTCATTTGCTGTAACATATCGTCTGACAATACAACATCTCCGTACTGTCTTTCCATCTCTTTCATTACCTGTTCCGTAATAGGAAAGAATGTATGATAAACTTCCGGGTACATATATTCTTCGGTTTCGCGGGGCATATCGGAGAAATTCATGCCGTTCATATTATTAATGTTATTCAAGTTATTTTGATTATATCCTTTGTTATTATAATGATTGTTCATTATACAAAATTCTCGCCTTTCATTTTTATTTTATATTACCGACGAAGTTTTTTTGTTTTACGTCTAATATTATAATATGCAGTCTGTTTTATAAGAGTGATAAATTCAAATCAAGCGGAATTCTATTTATAATCAAAATTTTCCTTGACAAAA
>WQYZ01000248.1 GCA_009780985.1 Oscillospiraceae bacterium
AAAGAGGGCAAAGAAAAGACGCGAAAGACTCTTTAACCCTCAAGGAAAAACGCACTTAGCCCCTGCCCTCTTTAGTAAAGAGAGTGGCTCCGCAGAGCCGGGTGTTTTGTCGAATCTCCACTTCTCACCCCGTCGAGTGAAAACTCGCCATCAGCGTAGTTATTATCAAGCCCCAGCCGTCCACTATCATAAACAAAATCAGTTTAAAAGGCATAGATACCATAGCCGGAGGCAGCATCATCATACCAAGAGACATCAATGTACTCGCCACCACCAAATCTATTATCAAAAACGGAATATATATGAAAAATCCGATAATAAAGGCGCGTTTTATCTCGTTTATAACAAACGCCGGTATTAACACCTCAGTCTTTATGTCGTCGTAGTTCGCCGGCAGAGGCTCGTTCGTTATACTCAGAAAAGTTTTCAAATCAGTCGGCGACATCTGCGCCATCATAAATTCCCGCAAAGGTTTCATAGTCTCGGTTATAGCTTGGTCCTGTGTTATATCGCCTTTGACGTACGGCTGCAGGGCGTTGTCGTTTATCTTCACAAATATGGGCGACATCAGAAATACCGTCAGAAACAGAGATAACCCTATCAGAACCTGATTGGGCGGTGTTTGTTGAAGTCCCAGCGCGTTCCGCACAAACGATAATACTATCAGTATTCTCGTAAATCCCGTCATCAAAACAAGTATGGACGGAGCAAGGGCTATGACAGTCAGAAATAATATTATATTGACCGAATCCGAAGCGCCGGAAGACGACAGCGCGTCTCCTAAATTTAAAGTTACGGACGCAGAAACTCCTGTGAACATAAATGCGCACAGGACAACTATAAATATAAAAAATACTATTATCTTTTTTTTACTTTTTATGTTTTTCTTACTTTTTTTCTCTATCATTTAATTTATCAATACCTGTTTTAATTTTTTCGTTCAACAGGTTAAAAAACCCGTTATTTTTACTGCGGAGCATATTATCTGGACCTGTATCCAAAACTCCAAAACTTTCATCCGATTTTTCATACTCCGCCAGTGTTTCCATTCTTTGCTGGGTTATCCCCACAACCACAATTTTATTCTTCATCTCTATTAAAATTATCTGCCTGTCCTGCGCTATCACAAGTCTGTCCCTGATTTTCATATACGCCCCGTTTTTGACGTTTCCGACGCGTTTCAGCAAATACTTTCTGAAAAAGACAAACGCGCCTATAATCAAAAAAATAACCAAAAGATACAGAATTACCGTGAAATATAAACTCCCCCCGTTGTTTATGGTATTCATAGTATTATTTACGGCATTTGTTATATCCGCTTCAGTTCCCATTTCCATTCCCATTTCCATTATTTATACACTATCCCAATTTTAAACTACTGTTTCAAAATGAATTCCGCGCAGTTCCGTGTAACGGAACAAGCAGGAATTCATTATAAACAAAAAGGGTACAGCCTCCTACGTAAACCTACCCTTCCTGAAAAACTCTGAAAATTCCGATTTTAATTTATTTTATTTCAGCACTTTTGTAACCGTTGAAACAATTCTGTCCGCCTGAAACGGTTTTACTATAAAATCGGCCGCCCCCGCTTTTATAGCGTCCACAACATAAGATTCCTGCCCCATAGCGGAACACATTACAATTTTTGCGTTGGGATACTCCTTTTTGATTTCTTTCAGCGCGGTAAGTCCGTCCATATTAGGCATAGTAATATCCATAATTACAAGGTCCGGCTGCAGAGCCTTATATTTTTCTATCGCCTCAAGCCCGTCCTGCCCTTCTCCGCAAACAGTAAACCCGTTCTTTACAAGAATATCTTTTATCATCATTCTCATAAATGCCGCGTCGTCTACCAATAATATCTTCTTATCACTCATTTCCCATACACCTTTCGTTATATTATTTATTATTTAAAATTATTTATTTTTTGCCGCTTTAAGTTTGTCTTGATTGGATACTATCTCTGTAATCCTAACCCCAAAATTTTCTTCTATGACGACAACACTTCCTCTTGCCACCAAATTGCCGTTTACAAATATATCGACCGGTTCGGCTGCCTGCTTGTCAAGCTCTATTATGCTCCCCTCGCCGAATTCCAGAACGTCATGGACGGCTTTTTTTGTTCTTCCTATCTCAACTGTCACGTCAAGCGGCAAATCTAAAACTAAATCCATATTGCCGCCGTATGCCCCGCCAAACTCGGCGTTTGAGTCAAAATTCGCGAAATTCACGGACTGCATTTCCTGAGGAGACTGATGAACATTCTGAGAATATGCAGCATTATTGCCGCCATTCTGTCCGTAAGACGCCGTTTTTCCCTGCTGCGCCGGATTTTGCCCTTTGGGCTGACTGCCTTGACCTGGCTGCTTTGATTGATTCGAACCCGCAACGCCGGCTACTATTTCCTGCACTTTGGCGTTGCTTCCGTCGGCTTCTCCAAATGATTTTGTAGCCATATCTATCATACTTTTTGCAAAATCCACAGAACATGTGGTAATCATTTCGCTGTTTATTATATCCCCTACGAGAAATTTAAACCTCGTGGCAATTATTTGCCCGTTCATAGCCACATTTGCAGGAGAAAAATCACCTTCTATTTTGTATGTATAAGGAGATGATATATCTATCTGAGTATTCAGAACTCCCGCCAAAGCCATAGACGAAGAACCCATCATCTGATTCATAAGCTCGCCTATTGCGCTCATGTGCATATCGTTGAATTCAGCCTTCTCGTCTATTTTCCCGTTTCCGCCCATCCAGATATCAACGATTTTCATAACGTCAATCTGACTTAGAATAAATACGTTTATTCCCTCTACGCCCGCCACGTATTTTATTTCGACCCCGACCGCAGGCTCCAAAGACTGATATATCAATTCTTCCTTGCTGATATTGGTGACGACCGGAGCGGTTATTTCAACTTTCATTCTCAACAGGCTCGAAACGGCGTTTGCGGCAGAACCCATGCTTATATTATAAACCTCGCCTAATATATCCAGATCCATCGGACTAAAATCAAACACGTCCGCGCTGCCCGCCGAATCTCCGCCGCTGTTTTCGTTGTTAAACAAGGCAGCAACCTCTTCAGGTGATAATATTTTGTCTCCCATTTAATTTAACTATGCCCCTTTATATTTTTTACAATATTTTTATGATAAATCCCTGACCGCATTTTTTATTTTTACTGCCATTTTATTCTTCCTTACGCCTATATCCCCTGAAAAACAATCTATTGTGCCTACGCGGACAACAGCGGGACTGTCGACGGGCTTGTCAAGAGGTATCACATCCCCCACCTGGAGATACAGCAAATCCTGTAATGTAAGCGTCGTATTCCCCAATATTCCCCGTATGTCTATCTTCGAGCCTTTTAAGTTTTCAAAAATATTTGCCTTGGTTTCTTCCGAGTCGATATTTTTCTTCTTCCTGTTAAGGAAGAGATAAGTATTTGAATTGCCCAAAAGATTCTCCAAGTTTATGCACGGAATACATATGCTCATCGACCCCTCGTAATCCCGTATTTTCACGCTCAGCAAAACGATTATCACCACTTCGTCAAGAGGCATAAGCTGGGTGAGCCTCGCGTTGGTTACAAGCTCGTTGAGCTCCGGGTCGATATCCGCGACATTTGACCACGAATCTTTCAGATACCTGATTATCTGTTTGTAAAACTTATCTAAAAGTTTAAGCTCAATATCGGAAAAATCTATCTGAACTACAGGTTCTTCCCCGGAACCGCCGAGAAGACGGTCTATTATGAGATAACATGTGTCTTTCTTTATCTCTATAAGCATATTCCCTTCGATTGGCTTTACGTTTAAAACCCCCATCATTATAGATTCGGGAAGCGCGTTGCTGTATTCAAAATATTTCTGTTCTTCGACGGCATTTATAGATATGGCGCAGTCCGTTCTCAAATATCCCGACAGAAACGACGAGAGATGTTTTGCGTAGTTATCATATATTATTGAGATGGTTCTTATCTGTTCTTTAGAAAAAATTTTGGGGTTTTGAAAATCATAAAGTTTACATTTTTTTTCGGGTTTTATTTCCGCAGCTTTTTTCTTCGGCGCGTTGCCGCCCCCGCCGCTGTCGCTGTCTCCGTCGCCCGATAAAGATTTTAAAAGATTGTCAATTTGTTCCTGAGACATTTTTTCTTCCGCCAAATAAAATCACCTTCTTTATATAAAATATATACGTGGAAAATACGCTTCAATATATTACCTATTATACCATTAACTGTCTGCCATGTCAATAGATTTCTTATCAACTTGATAGAAAAATCTAAAAAATCAAAGATTTTTTGATTTTTCAACAAGTTGATAGTCAATATATTAGGATACCCTCATAAAAATTTTTTATTAAACTATCATACAAAATATAAATTTAGAATTTATTGCCGTGATAAAGAGATTTTATTAATCTTTCGAATTTATTTTACGGTATTATATGATACAGTTAACCGGATGCCGACGTATTGTCCTGATTGTTATATTCGGCTTTTGTAATGTATATCTCCACTCTTCGGTTTTCCGATCTTCCCGCTTCAGTCGAATTATCCGCAATCGGGCGTTCTTCGCCGTATCCCATAAGCACCATTTTGTTTGCGGGTATTCCGGCGTTTTCGAGATAGTATTCAACATTTGCCGCCCTGTACATCGAAAGATACCAGTTTGACGGGAATACGCTTGAATTCTGAGGCACATCGTCTGTATGTCCGGCAATTTTTATCTCGTCTACCTGGTCTATAACCGCATCTATCGCCGCGGCCATAAAGTTTATTATTTTCTGACCCTCCGGGTTTACGTCTGCGCTTCCCGACGCAAAAAATATATTGTCTTCAAATCTTATCATCACATAACTGTCATTTTTCTGAACGCTGATTTGCGCGCCGTATCCGTTCTCCGCAACATAGTTATTCAAAATATCGTATATATATGCAAAATTCACCTGTTTCTCATTTTGCGTACTTTCGTTCGCGATAACATTCCCTGCGCTTTCAGTATTATCAGTATTCTCCGTATTACTGATACTGTCGATATTATTAACATTATCAGTATTTTCGGGAGCAGTTAAATCCGGCGGCAGAGCCTCGAGCGGCACGTTATTTCCTTCAATAATATCCATATTGTCAGCAGCTTCTGCAGATGCTGAGATACCTGCCGGAAATCCCGCCGAGTCCTGAGTTTCCTGTTCGGTCTGTGTTTGCATCATCTGGTTAAGCATATTATTGATTATATCCTTATTGTCTGCCTGACCTGCGGCAAGCTGATTTCCGTTAGTTTGGGTTTGAATAATCTGGTCCCACTTGATGGGATTAATCGTCGAGAATGAGTATAACAGTATGAAAAAAGCCATCAGCAGCGTTATCATATCCGCGTATGTAGTCAGCCATGTGCCGTTGCTTCCTATGCCGCTCCTGTATTTTTTCGAACTTATTTTGGTCAGTCTCGGTGTGAATTTCGACTTGTTCATTTATATTATATTTCCTCCGCTGTTGTACTTCCCTTTTTATTTTTTCTTCTTTATCTTTTTTATATATTTTTATTTTTACTTTCCCGCGTCAGCCGACTCTGTATAAATCCCTCATAGCCGGCGGAACATATGACAATAATTTTTCCTGTATCTGTTTCGGGCTTTCTCCGTTTGCTATAGCCACTACTCCCTCTATTATTATCTGTTTGCATAGCACCTCTTCGTCGCTTCTCTTCTGCAGTTTGTTGCCCATAGGCAGAAAAACTACATTTGAAAGCAAAGAGCCGTAAAATGTTGTAACCAAAGCCACAGCCATTCCCTTTGTAAGATTATTGGGGTTGTCTAAAGTCGCAAGCATATTTATAAGTCCGACCAAAGTCCCAAGTAAACCGAACCCCGGAGCAAGAGCCGCGCCTTTTTCGAAAAACTGAATCCCCAAATTATGCCTTTCTATCATGAATCCCAGCTCTGTCTCCATTATATCCCTGATAGTGTCAGGGTCTGTCGAATCCACTGCAAGCTGTAAACCTTTGCGCATAAATTCGTCTTTATATGCCGGCAGCTTTTCCTCAAGGGATAATATGCCGTTTTTTCTTGCTTCATGCGCGATTGTCACCACTTCGGCTATATAATCCGGCAGGTTGAATTTCTGCGGCTTGAAAATCTTTGCCAGCATTTTCGGCAGGCTTGCAAATACTTTAACCGGAAACATAAGCATCAACGCCGCAAACGTTCCTCCGACCGTTATTGCCACCCCGCTAAGTACGAAAAAATTCGTAATCTGCGAAAGCTGTGCGCCGCCCCCCGTTATACCGTAAATAATAAATCCGGCAGCCGCTATAAGTCCCATTACAGACAGTATATCCATACAATTTTTTACTTTCCCTAACCTTTCACCCGTTTAAACTT
>WQYZ01000249.1 GCA_009780985.1 Oscillospiraceae bacterium
AGGTCGGCGATACAGCTTTCAAGGATTTTTTTGCCCTGTATGCTGTACCATGCTTCCGGGTCAGCCGACGATGGCTTGTTTTGCTTCTTTTCAGGTTCTGTTCCGCCGTTTTTTCTCAAATCGACAAACGGCACAATTTTAATCATTTCGCAGTTGAGCTGTGAATGTTCATCGAATGTCACATCCGCATAGTTGAAATCCGTGATGCCATACAGCCGTATCCTGCCAGTGCCGCCATTTACGGCGAGATACTCAGGATTTTCCGATTGCCACTCCCATGTGATCGCAGGATAAACAGATTTTAGATATTCTGAAATCCGGCAGTTTACATGACGGAGTAATACCGTATCATTATCATCTTCGTTTTTTGTGTCATTCGGCTTGCGGGTTTTCCGTTTATTAACAGATTCCTTGATGTTTTTCAAGGTTATACCTAATACGGAGCATATCGTCCAGATTATAAAGATGGCGAATACTCCGCCTAAAAACCATGTCTGTTTGTCTCCTCTGATAAATGCCAGAACAACCAGAACACCGATAATAAGGAATGTGATATTCTTTCCAAATACTTTTTTGCGTTTCATTAACAATACCTTCTTTCAAATAAATAATTATGAAAATAAAAAAAGAGGGACCGGCAGCGTCTTCAGTAATCTTTCTGATAGAACGCTGTTGGTCCCTCTAAATTGCGCCGGAATCCTATTCCGGCAGGCTCTCTCTGTCTCCGTCAATCTCCCCGTCAGGGAACATATAAAACGGATTGTTTTGTGCGGCTTCGTCACTCGAGGCTGTATCATCGCCGGTTTCACCGTTTTGCGGTTTACCGGCAGGTATATAACCCCAGTTGTCAAGTATGACTTTAAGCCGCTTGTCTGTCGTAGCGCCGTCCTGCTTCTTGTACTCCTCGAGTATAAGTGTGCCGGTCACCCATATCAGACTGCCTTTCCTCACTTTGCTCTTGACTAATCGTCTCGCATCTTCTCCCCATGCCCAGACCTGTAGATACTGAGTTCGCGTTGTTCCGCCAACCCGAATACTCTCCGCAAGGTCAAACCGGACATAACTGTTTTGGTTCACGCTCGTTTTCAACTCCAGATCCGCCGTAACGCGTCCGATGGGTGTGAATGACTGTGACATAAAAATAACGCTCCTTTCTGCCATACGGCTAAAATATCTATATAAAAAGTGCCACTAATGTAACGCGCACCATAAAAAAGGGCGCAATTATACTACTGACACAAACATACAAACTTAACAACGTGTGCAATGCAGACCTACTGAACATACTGAGCAAGCTCAGTCATTCAGTATATATCCGCCATATAAACCAAGCGGTTTGCAAATCCCGAAGGATTAACGCACAAAAATCAATTAACGCATATATTATATCACAATATATAGTAGCTGTCAAGTGATTTTTATGCTATATATAGATATTTCAAAATTATTTTTTCAATTACAACTCATCAGAAACGGTCAGCCAACCATTTCGCATTAATCTGTCAAATGCTGTTTTAATCTGCCGTTGACTAAACTTCCGTTTCTGCGCACCCCAAGCATACACGCAGTCTACAATATCCTGCATCGTAGCTGTTCTTGTTGAAAATTCAATATATTCTGTGAATTTTTCAGAATTTTCTATCAAGTTCAACGATACTTCATTTTTCGCAACCCAATGGACAGTTGCGAGCAATTCCATTCCGAACGGCGTTTCATATCCGTCAACAAGTTCCGCCACGCGGTTTATATGGTTAGTTGTTTCCGGCTGTTTCTCCAAAAAATCCATAGCGTCTTTATCTGCTCCCGGAACAATTTGGATTTGCTTATCCGGCTTATCTCCGCCATCGGCATAGCCGGTCAACAAGTATCCCTCAACGGCATTTAACACATGAGATAAGTTTTCAGCATAAGGTCCATAGGGAGCTTTAACATATTTAAGCCGCATTGGCTCTCCGCTTTCCTGCAGGAAATACATAAGTTTGTGAATCTCAAGCAGTGTTACAAACGGGTCAAGCAGACCATCTAAATACCGTTTAGTCAAGCATACTAACGCTGCCCGTCCGCTGGTCATATTTGGAACTTTGCGATTGCGCGCCATTTCTTCAGCAGGCGGTGCGCCGTCAGGTTCAAACAGAGCAACATTCACATCGGGCAACCCTGCGAAAGCCGTTTCTATACGCGGTTTGATTTCGCGCCACTCAAGCCCCCCTAAACCGCACCCGAGCGGCGGAATAGCGATCGAAGTAATACCGCGCTCTTTTATAACGCCGATTAAATCAACTAATCCTGCTTCAATATCCTCTATTCTGCTCGCTCCACGCCAGTGACGTTTTGTCGGGAAGTTTATGATATACCTCGGATTTAGCATTCTATTTATCTCATATACGAGCATTTTACCGGGCATAACTTCATTGTGTTTACAGGCAGACTCATAAAACGTATAATTGCCGGGAAACTGTTTTTTGAATTGCAGAGCTATCCCTCGTCCCATCACGCCGACGCAGTTTACTGTATTTACGATAGCTTCAGTGCCGCTCGCAAGCAAATCGCCTTTTTTGTATTCAATCATAATAAATACCCTCTTATCTGTTAATAATACCATTCCCGCCGGATTTTCACAGACGGAACATCGCGTTTCGAGCCGAATATCTCTTTAATTCGCTGCAGCTGTACAGAGGAATATACTCCAATTTCCTCTACAAGTTCCCAGGGGAAACAATGTTCCACCAAAAATTCGGCTTGCTTCTTTTCTTTAATTTGAGCGTCGTCGCCCCATTGTGTTCTCCCCACAGCCTCCCAGTCAATCATTTTAAGGTCACGCAGGTCAGCAAAATCTTCAAAGTATCGCGAACCTGCATTCGAATTCGTAAATGCCCACCGCCAATTATTTTTGTCAGCCCATTCGACGGTTTTTCGCAAGTCAGCCGCTAAATGTATTATTGGCTGTTGTCCGCCGCGATATTCCATATCCATATGATTGCTTCGGTGCAATAAATATAGCATGACAGAACGAGGACAGAAATAAAACGGAACACATTCGCCCACATACAATCCCCTGTGAGATGTCAATGTGAGCTCTTCAAGCCGCCGCTTCTTTATCGCGCTCATTCCGATTGTCTCGCCCACCTGCGGACGTTTCTTGACTTCTGCGTCGGAAAACAGATAACCGTCAGCTATAATAGCGGACAATTTACTTATATGAACGATATGGTATATCTTTATAGAATTCGGTACGGTAACGCTAATTCAAAACCATCCTCATAAGGTATTTTTAGTTATATTATAACACAAAAGACATAAAAATTCAATCATATTTACGAAAATTAATTAAGATTTATTACCTGTTTCATCATTCGAATCCGATTCGTCCGAATCTTTATTCTGATTCGTAAATTCGCCTAATTCCTCGAACCCCAGAAAATGGTCGGAAGATAGGGCGGCATCTAAGTATTCGCTGCCTACCGAAAGCCGTTCTCCCTGCTTGAAATAGAAACAATAACGAAACCCTATTTTAAGTTTTGTCTGTTTTCCGAGCCGCAGCGAGGTTTCGATTCCGTTATCGTCTATTATTTTTACTGTGCAGTATTTACTGAACGGCTTAGGCTTGATTCCGACACAGATTCCTTCGAGTGTATCATATTTTTTATTTGAGATAATATCATATAGTCCTATGATCCGAAACATGCTGAATACGAACACAAGACTACTCAAAACAAGAGAGATATCATCTTTTGAAAAAATATAGTATGCCAAGTCGACTATAATACATCCTACGCCGATTAGTGCTGTAAACAGCAACTTTTGGAATAACGCCCGCGAACAGGTTTTTAATATGTTCATTTTTGTAATTTCAGATCCTTTCGAATATAATCATTTTTTGCAGATACAGGTTCGCCACGGTTTCGAGAACCGATTTCTGCTTGCCGCAATTCTTTGCATAGTAACTTATATTGTCGCAGGTTGTAGTATCGTCGTCATAAAGTGCGGACATGACTTTGTTTTCATTAGATAGGTCGTAAATGCCGTTCTCCACGCACTTTATGAGTTCGGCTGTGGATAGCTGGGTCTGCTTCGCTAAATCGACTACCCGTTTTTCATCATCGGAAAGCTTATCGCCGTGAAATACCGTTTTAGCCTTGCTGAACGGAACTCCGTTGATAAAGATAAATTTCAGGAATGCCATTACTTTTACGAATAATCTACTGGTAACGGGTGTAATATAGAGATTACTCAACAAATCATAAAGCGCGTCATTTCCACTATCACCAATGCCGGATACAATCAGTCCTCTCTGTATAAGACGTTCCATATAAACCTCACATCCTACCTGTTCATTGACGCCAGTATCACGCGCCATTTGATTATATAGGCTTTCAATCTGAGGGAGTTCGAGTATGCGCCAGTTCAGACACGCCCAAATCATCATTTCCGGTATATCTACCATAGATTCTTTTCCGTTTACAATAACAACGGGGTATTGCCCGTTGTTATTCGTCCTGCGTTCAAATTTGCCGACTGCTGTGTATAATGAAATCATATTATAGCCTCCGTATTCGTTTATTTATTATATACGAATTGAAAAAGTATTTTTCAACAAACAGGGTGTTGAAATTTAACAAAATGTTCTGATTAAATATGACGCGCTGTTGTCAGGTTATACGTATTATAATATAAAGTGAAATTTAAAAAAATCAGGAGAAATAATTATGGCAGAGCAAAAAATAATCGAGGAGCAAATCAATAAAGTCCTGAGCGGCGACGCACAGAAGAACGCACTGGATTTTGTCGCTTTTTTGCGGGCGAACGAAATATCGCTTGATTACAACGCAGGCGAGAGCGAAAACCGGACAATATGGAATGGAGCTGTCGGAGGAGTCGTCGGAAACAGTATTGGTTATATAACCATCAACGGCGATGAAAACTGCCCAGGTCCCTGGACCTTCTGGCTCAATTCCTGTGATTTTGACGGCAGCGATTCGGCGGACGACGAATTCAAAAACGCAATATGGGCGTTCGCGAGTCCATGCGGGCGGTGCAATGAAAATTGGGAAAAGTGCATGGGGAGCGGAAAACGGACGATTTTGGGGAGGGAATTTGAGAACCAATGTCATTCACCCTTGATGTTCTGTAATCCCGACGCAAAAACGCTGGAGAACATGAAAAAGTTTTTACTGTATCTTAAACCTGAAATAGACGGCATACAAGCCGAAATAGAACGTGAAAGAGCCGAAAAACAAATATTAGCGCGCGAGAAAGAATTTAAGAAAAACCTAAGCGGCGAGTTATTGACAAACGCGCTTGATTTTGCAAAACATATGGATGAAACATCCGGGTGGGCGCATTCAGACGAAGGTGTGTGCTTTACGGTAACTGACCCCGGAAATTTCTATATTTTCGTTTACGGACCGGGCAGCAGCGTGTGCAACAGCGATTTCAATGATTATCCGATAAGCGATGAAATGAGGGAGTTTGTTTATGCGAATATATCGCAGTGCGCTTACATCAGATCAGGCGGAAAAGAGTGCGGTTGCAGCGAAAAGCGGTGGCGCAGTTTTACGGTTTTAGGCAAACAATATGACAACCTTTGCTATTGCTGTATTTGTTTTAAAAACCCTGACGGCAAAACTTTTGAAAAAATCAAAGAACTGGTGCCGGTATGGAAACTTTGCATTGACGCGGCGAAACAAGCCGCAAAATAATCATATAACGGAGGAAAAACAAAATGTCTGAGTAAAAAACAGTACAACAAAATTGAAGATGCAGTCATCGAACTCCTTGACGGCGAATTGCGGGAAAACGCGTTAAAATTCGCGGCTTACCTGAACGAAAACCAACTGACGCCAAATATGTCCGCCTGGGGGAAATTCACCTATAACGGGTATAACCTTGGGCATATGTGGATTGAAAATAATAACTGGATGTTTGAAATCTTTGATTACCTTCATTTTGGCGATTTCAGCGACGGGGACGAGGAGTTCACCAAAGCCGTACACGACCACGTCAGCATTTGCGGCGCACCCTGCCATGATGAATGCTGGAGAGCCAAAGACGTTAAAATTTTCGGGAAAGAGTTCAAAAGTGTGTGTTCGCAGCATTCCCGCGCTTTTGTAAACCCCGACGGCAAAACCATAGAACATATCAAAAAGCTAATCGAGTACAGCAAAAAGACAACGCCCTACGCACAGCAGTATCACCCCAATTTTTTATAAAAGGAAGGTATAGTAATGTAGAAGAAAAACCAGTTTCGTTGTTTAATGAATATAAGAAAAACAAAGTGACGCCCGAAGAACGTATTTCCGTACATATCGCTGACAGCGGAAAACAAAAAGTCGCATCGGACCTTGTTGCGTGG
>WQYZ01000250.1 GCA_009780985.1 Oscillospiraceae bacterium
GGATTTCTGCGCTTTTTTGCCGTTGCTTAAAGGTCTCAAGGCGTTCAAATTTATTCCCGCACTCCAACGGGTTGTTGACTTTTTGTATCAAGCTGGCTAATTAATTCTTTTAACTCATAAGTTCTATTTATACTTCGTTTTTTTCGGGAGAAAACAGAAAATTTCGGAGAGATGAATTTTACAATGCACCCGCACAATTTCGCGAAGGAGAACGGAAACATATAGTATTTCTTGAATGTACCGATGATTTGTACAGACTTGATTTTATTGAAAATACAGATAAATGGCAGTTGCTTTTCATTGAAGGTATCACTATTCCGATTGAAAAAATAGATTCATTACCGTTTAATGACTTTCCGCCGTTAAAAGAATACGACGAAAACTGGATTAGAGAAGAAAGACGTATTTCTCTGATGATTAATTGGTATAATTTCATAAAAAATACCTCCGGCGTTGATAAGGCTTTGGAACATTTCCGTTATGGCGCAGGTGAATTTTTAGCCGCAAGGTCATGGATTCCATATTTTTCAGACAAAAAGGCTTTTATCGTGTATATTTCTTGGTGGGACAATAGAATTTATGGGGAAAAAGTATCTATTGAAAAATTTTCAGAAGACGAATGTGTAATAAAGTATATTGATTCTATATGGTTTAAAATGTATAATGTAGCCGGTCATTTAAAACTTCAAATCCCGTTCGGCGAATACAAAAATTTATATGAATATATATGGCAGGACAGGGCAAAATGCAGTGGATGGAATATATCGTTTACATATGAAAATAATGATATAATCCTAAGATTTTATAATAGCAATTAGGGAGATAATGTTAAATGCTTGAAATAAAGCCGATACAGGCAAAAGAAGAACAAAAGGAGATATGCGCATTATGCAAAGTCGAGTTTGACCCGGATTGCCTCGCATACAGCGCAAAAGAAAACGGCGTGCTGCTCGGAGTATCGCAATTCAGGATACTCGGCAAATACGCCGTAATATATGACTTAGCCAATGCCGTCGGGGCGGACGATTTGGAAGCTCTTATACTCATGGGTAAAGCTACTCTGAATTTTATAGATTTATGCGGGGTAAAAGACGTTATAATAAAAACGGAAAACAGAAATCTCCCAAAAATTCTCGGATTTAAAAAAGATGCAGACGGGGTTTATAAACTGAACTTAGAGGGTTATTTCGATTCCCCGTGTCAAAAAGATAATCGCAAGTGATTATATCACAAGCGACAGAAACAGCGCAAGGCTGATTCCGGGAAGTCCCAGAAGCAACGTCGCTATAACCGAAAATATATTGATAGACAGAGTATATCCGAAAAAAGAACATATGCCGCTCAACAGGAAAAAAAACGCAAGCGGTATGATGTTTTTTGCGAAATACGCCAGCATTTTTCTGAACGGTTTAAGACACATCAAAGCAATAAACAAAGCCGGCAGTAAAATAAACAGCGGGTTATTTTTTAAAAATTCAAATATATTATTTATGTTCTCTCTAATATTCATAAAATGTAATTTTCTCTCCTTTGGGAATATCAAATTAAATAAACTAAATAAATTTCTATTTAATTATATATGTTTTTTTGTGTTATATGCTAAATATTTTAGGAAAATTTGCATATAATATAATTGTAGGGAAATCTTATAAAGTTAGAAAGTTTTATAAAAAAGAGGAATTATATCTTATGCTTGAAATTTTTTCAGACAATTCGTACAAGACATATAAAACAGAACGTTTTTGCAATTTGGCGGACCAAAATATTATGCTATCGGTAGAAACTCGCAGCGACGGAAGCGAAAAAAAGACGTGTCAGGACTTTAATACATGCAAAAATAAAGATAAATGCAGATATTTAAGCAAAAACAATACTGCGCAGATAATATAATTTATTATAGATAAAAATTTAAATCATGAAAAAAAGTGATTTAAATTTTTTTATAATTTTTACATTAAAATAAAAAATACAGTAGAATAAATCTTTTTATTATGTTATAATATTATATAAAAATAAAAAGGAACGTATAGTTAATGCTTAAAGTAAAAAATAATCAGGTGGAATTTTGTCCGCATGATCCGTTATGGGAAAAAGAAGCGGAAAAAGCCATAAATATTTTAAAAAATATATTTAAAGAATATGCAGTCGATATTCAGCATATCGGAAGCACTGCTATAAAAAAAATAAAATCTAAGCCGATAATTGATATAGCGGTAGGTATAACCGATATAAAAACTATAAATCTCTTCAAAAGTCAGATGCGGGTAAATGGTTTTATATACAATGCAAAGAGCGATAACAACCGTCAGCTGTTTTTTAAAACAAATAATTTAAATAACAGAACGCATAATATTTATATCGTTAATTACAACAGCAATTTTTGGTATGAGTATATCGTTTTCAGAGACTACATGAATATAAACGAAAACAAAGCCCGCGAATATGAGACTCTGAAACTCACAATGAACGGAAAGTACAAATATGCCCTTCCAACTTTCATCAAAGCAAAAGCGGATTTTATAAGGAAAATTATAGACGACAACTTTTATGTTATGATGTTCGGAAAACCAGTGGAAATAACAGTTGATAAAAGTATTTCATGCAATTATCCCAAAATTATAGGGGACGTCTTTCCCATGGTTTACGGCATCGCGGACGGTTTAAAAACCCCAAGCGGCAAAAATCAGGAAGCGTATATTATCGGAATGGGCGACGCTCCGGAAAAACTCACAGTTGAAATTATCGCATACATGGCTCAAAAAAACAAAATAAAGGCAGAAAATAATATAAAATTTATCGCCGCAAAAAACAATATGATTTTTTATAAACCGGAAATACAAAACGCGTTGGAATTTTTTGACCCGTCAATTAAAGATACGGATATAAATAAAGAATTTGAACTCGTCTGTATGTATGAAAAATCATGCGGGGCGGTTGTATATACCAAAGACGAAAATTCTATAAAGTTCCTGCTTATAAAAAGCACTTCCAACAGAATAGGATTCCCCAAAGGTCATATAGAAAAAGGAGAAACGGAAACAGATACCGCAGTAAGAGAAATATATGAGGAAACTTCTTTAAACGTAGTTCTGTATACAGATTTCAAAGAAGAATATAACTATACTATAAACGGATATATTCGCAAAAAAGTCATATATTTTCTCGCAGAGTTCAACGTGAAAGACAAATATAAAATACTCGATAAAGAAATAACGGAACAATGGCTTCTGCCTTTTGAGGAAGCGTACCGAATGTTAAGATTTAATCAGGATAAAGATATTCTTAAAAGAGCATATGAGAAAATCACCGGACAAAAATAATAAAAGTAATTAAATTCTTAAAAAATACCAAAATTTATCTTGAAATTTTTGCCGGACTTTTGTATAATATTATATGAGAATATTTTAAATTTAACAGAGAAAGAGGATAAATAAGTAAAATGGACGCATATACGTCGCGCGGAGTTTCCGCTACAAAAGACGAGGTACACAGCGCAATAGAAAAACACGACAAAGGATTATATCCCGGAGCTTTCTGCAAAATAGTCGAAGATTTTATGGGTGATGAAAAATACTGTTCAATCATGCACACAGATGATGCCGGGACGAAATCAATTATGGCTTATATTTTATATAAAGAACTGAACGACCCGTCCGTATTTGCAGGGATTGCGGTTGATTCTGTTGTGATGAATTTAGACGATATGATTTGCGTCGGAGCGGCTGACAGATTTATATTTTCAAATACAATAGGCAGAAATGCCCACAGAATCGGCGGCGACGCTATCGCGGCGATAATAAACGGATATTCTGATTTCTGCAATAAAATGCGGGAATACGGCGTATATATAACTATGTGCGGCGGCGAAACTTCCGATACGGGCGATATAGTTTCCACTATATTTATCGATTCCACTTTCTATTCGAGATTGAAACGGGAAAACGTCATAGACTGCGACAACATAAAACCCGGAGACGTAATCGTAGGGCTTGCCTCTTTCGGGAAAGCAGTCTACGAAACTGAGTATAATTCTGGAATAGGCTCAAACGGACTGACTGCCGCAAGGCACATTGTACTGTCAAATATATACAAATCTAAATATCCCGAAACATTTTCAAGTACTATACAGTCAGAATATATTTACAGCGGCAAGCATAAAATAGACGATAATCTGACAGGGACAGATTTAACGGTCGGGAAAGCCCTGCTCTCCCCTACCCGCACTTACGCGCCTATTATAAAAGAAACACTGCAAATTAATAATACGAACATTCACGGCATAGTCCACTGTACCGGCGGCGGGCAGAGAAAATGCAAAAATTTCGGCAAAAACCTGCATTATATAAAAGATAATTTATTCGACGCTCCGCCGATTTTCAAACTTATACGTGAAAGCGGTTTAATCAGTGAAAAAGAAATGTACCAGGTATTTAATATGGGACACAGAATGGAAATTTTCTGCGACGGTAAAACAGCTGAAATCATTATTGCAATATCGAAAAAATATACAGTGGACGCAAAAATTATAGGCAGAGTTGAAAAATCGTCCGACGGAAGCAATAAAGTTACTGTAATTGACCGGGGACAAACATACGAGTTCTAAGTAAATATTTCAGGCGGTATAATTTATGAGACGACCTATATCAAGCCTTAATCCGTTTTTTTACTATGTTATTGTAAAGTTAAGACGTTTAGATAAGTATATAAAATGGCAGAGAGAAAGAAAAATTATCGCGAAAACTATTTCAAAAGACAAATTGGATTACCGGGTTTTCAAACATCAGTCCGTATTAATCCGCAGATTGGGCGAATCGGATTTAACGCTGCAATATAATAAAGTTGAAAATCTTAAAATTGCCGTGAATAAACTTAACGGAATAATTATTCGGCCCGGAGAAAAATTTTCGTTTTGGTATTTAGTCGGATGTCCCACGAAAAAAAAGGGATATTTGGACGGAATGCTGCTGTCGGACGGAGAAGCCATGGCGGGATTAGGAGGCGGACTTTGCCAGATTGCAAATCTCATTCACTGGCTTTGTTTACACAGCCCGCTTACAGTGGCAGAAAGACATCATCACTCTTACGATCCTTTTCCCGACCACGGTAGGGTTGTCCCGTTCGGAAGCGGAGCCTCGGTTTTTTATAATTACATGGATTATCAGTTTATAAACACAACAGAATATACATTTCAACTGCTGTTCTGGTTTGACGAAAAATGTATAAACGGCGATTTGCGGGTGAATATTGAACTGCCGTATAAATATCATGTATTTGAGAAAGACCATCAGTTTGTAAAAACAGGCGACTCTTTTTACAGACGCAATGAATTGTGGAGAGAAAAATATTACAAAAAAGGAAGCGGCGAAGCGTTTGAAACAGAGTTGCTCCAGAAAAACAACGCTCTCGTCAAATATGTGCCGGAAGAATATGTAGAATTGTAAATAATTTTAAATAAAACATGCAAAAATTTAGAGGTTATTTTATGAATTATGATATTGATGTAAATTGGGATGAAACCGCGGGCGTATGGTGTGCAGTATGCGACGATATTCCCCTTGCGCTTGAAAGTAATTCTTTTGACGCGCTTATCGAAAAAATTAAGACTGCGGCGTGTGAAATTCTCGAATTAAACGGAAAAATGACAGATAATATAAAGTTGTGTTTTAAGACAATTCATTGGGAGAGTATTGCATAATGGCTGATATTTATTGAGAATACGGCAGTATTTATATTATCGGAGGATGGAGTTTGGTATGAACGACGAAGATAAACTGGAAAATCCACTGAAACTATCTGCGTTAAGAGTATTATGTATTTCGGCTTCAAATCGAATAGATTCGGCGGAAACAAATTCATATCGTAAGTGTAAAGCTGTTTTAGATGAAGCTGGGAAACATATACTCGATATGCAAGGGGAAATTATCGAAATGCAAAATTACTCTCTTAATCCGTGTACAGCTTGCTCAAAGTGCAAAAACAGCAAACGTTGTGCAATAGATAGTGGTTTTAATCAAATTTACGAAAAAATAATAGCTTGTGATGTTTTGTTTATTATCGCTCCGCATTATGCACTGACTCCGGCAAAGCTATGTATGCTTTTGGAAAAAATGGGACAAGTTGTTACCATACATAGCAGTAAAGACAACTCTTATCAGTCTGAAACTTACGGTCTTAAGACAGCAATCATAACTCATGGGGCTACTGCGGTAAATGAGGTTGCTCAAAA
>WQYZ01000251.1 GCA_009780985.1 Oscillospiraceae bacterium
TGCCCGTTGGGGCAACAAAAAAGATATTGAGCCTTTCGCTGACCTGAAGTCGGAGAAAAACATTATCCTCACCGCCACCGAATCACTCACGCTCAACAGCAGACCGAAAAATCCGAAATATGCCCGCAACAAAAATGTGTTGGTTATAGGCGGCTCAGGTTCAGGTAAAACCCGCTTTTTCGTCAAGCCCAACATCATGCAAATGCACAGCAGCTACGTGATTACCGACCCGAAAGGGCAAATCCTCGTCGAGTGCGGTAAACTATTACAGCGTAACGGATATAAAATAAAAGTTTTAAACACTATTGATTTCAAAAAATCAATGCACTACAACCCTTTCTCATATATCCGTTCGGAGAAAGATATTTTGAAATTTGTTACGGCGTTAATTGCCAACACGCAGGGCGACCAGAAAGGCGGCGACCCGTTTTGGGTGAAAAGCGAAACCCTGCTCTACTGCGCTTTAATCGGATTTATACACTATGAAGCGTCAAAATACGAAAAAAATCTAAAAATATAAGCTGACAGCCGGCAAAACGGCAAAATCAATACTATATAAAATAACTTTCCAAATCTCTAATAAAGAGTGGGCAAATCTCTGTACCCACTCTTACAGTTTTAATCTCTCAGATTTGAATTATCCACATCCTGAGACGTTTGATAGCTACCTCTGGCAGACTGTGCAGAAAAAGCAGGAATTCATAGCGCAGATTATGTCGTCGAAATCGCCAGTCAGGTCATGCGAAGATGTGGACGAAACCGCTCTATCATACGCCGAAATCAAGGCTCTCTGCGCGGGTAATCCGCTCATCGCTGAGAAGATGAACCTCGACGTTGAAGCGGCGAAACTGCGTATGCTCAAAGCAGACCACCAGAGCCAGCACTACCGCTTGGAAGATGAACTGCTGCGCGGATACCCCGAAAAAATCATATTTTTCAAAGAGCGCATCGCGGGTATGGAAAAAGATATTATACTGTACAATTCACAGAGCGAAAAACTGACTGCGGTTCAAGAGTCTATGACGGGCGGTGCGGCATCTGCTTCATTGAAATTCCCCGGCATGACCGTAAACGGCGTGGAGTACAAAGACAAAGAACCCGCCGCGAAAGCCCTGCTTGAAACTTGTAAGAAAGTAAAAGATAGAACGGAAACACCTGTCGGCGAGTATATGGGATTTAAAATGTCTATTCAATTTGAAGCCACTTCTGTATATCAATTTAAACTGCACTTGCGCGGAAATATGACATATCAACTCGACCTCGGTACTGACGCTTTCGGTAACATCACCCGTATCAACAACACACTTGCCGATTTGCCCAAACGCTTAGAAAGTGCGCAGTCACAGCTTGACGGCATACTTTCACAGCAGGAGGCGGCGAAGCAGGAACTCGAAAAGCCGTTCGCGCAGGAATCAGAACTCGCCGAAAAAGAGGCTCGGCTCGCTCTGCTGAACGCCGACTTGAATATCGACGGCGACGGCGGTTTTGACGTCATGAACGATACTGACAGCCGGACGGAAAACGCTGTGGAAATTGATGCTGAAACGGACAGCGAATATGAAAGTGACTACGAACCGCAGACAGTATCGGAAAAGAGTACGAAACCGTCCATTTTAGAGCGGATAGAAAACTTCGACGGCGGTAAATACAACAGTGTTTCCGGCAGGAAATCGTCGGAACGCGATATATCGTGATACAATACGGCGGCGGGCGAAAAATCCTGCCGTCTATATTTTATAATGGGAGTGATGCCAGTGGAAAATACAACAAAAAAACAGAAAATAAAAAACCGAAAACGAAGTCATTATATGAGTTTTTGCGTCACGGAGCAGGAGCGTGAGATGATAGAGCGTCGTATGGCGCAGACTGGCATAAAAAGCCTACGAGCATATATGCTCAAAATGGCGGTTGACGGGCGGGTGATTTGCGTCGAATTTGACAGCGTGAAAGAGATGGTACGCTTGCTTTCGAACGCGACTAACCTTGCTTTCGAACGCGACTAACAATATAAATCAGATAGCGCACCGCGCCAATGAAACAGGCAATATATATCGAAAAGACCTCGATGAACTGCGCGGACATTACAGAGAGCTTTGGACTCAGGCAAAAACGATTCTGCTGAAACTCACGGAAATTAAATAAATATATTGATTTTATATAAATATCGCGAATAATAAAAATAATACTTGACAAATTTAGTTCTATATAGTATAATATCTATATAGAACTATTTTATATAAAATCGAGGTGATAATTTGATTGAAAAAACAAACGGCGGATTTTTGATTTCACGGGTTAAGCAAATACAGGACAGATTTTTCACAAAACTGTTAAGCGATGCCAATATCGCCGAATTTAACGGGGCGCAGGGCAGAATATTATATATTCTATGGCAGTCGGACTGCATACCGATTGTCGAAATTGCAAAAAAAACAAGTCTTGCGAAAAACACCCTGACAAGTATGCTTGACCGAATGGAAGAAAGCGGGCTTATAATGCGCGAAGCAGATAAAAATGACAGGCGGCAGATAAATATAATTCTGAGTGAAAAAGCGCAGTCTCTGAAAAAAGACTTTGACCGCATATCAATGAAATCGGCGGAAATCTTTTATAAAGGATTCACAGACGATGAAATTATACTGTTTGAGGAGCAGTTAAACAAAATATTAAATAATTTGAAAGAAGCGGAGGAAAATTATAATGGCAGAAGAATTGAATTACAATGAATTATCGGACGAAATTGTGCAGAAACTGCGCTCGGAATGGAGCATTATTCTGGCGACTTGCGCAAATGACAAAGTTACGGCGCGCGCCGTTTGTCATGTCAACGACGGTTTGACAATTATGTTTTCTACGAACGAGGGCAGCGAAAAAGTTGAACAGATGAAGCAAAACCCAAACGTCGCTTTAGCGGTCGGGAATATTCGGATTGAAGCGACAGCGGAAATTGTCGGCAATGCAGAGAATTATCCGTCTTTTATTGAGGAATATCGAAAGAAATTCCCGGAATTCGGCGGGCTTTACGGGAACGACTATTATCTGATAATCGCGAAGCCGACGAAAATATCTCTATATAAATATATTGACGGACCGCGAGAGGACGTTTTAAATATAAATACCAAAACATCATATCGCATATAGCGGAATAATTTAAAGAAAACGGAGAAATTTTATGATTAATAACGAAATAAAAAAAGAAATATGTAACTTAATTGAAACATCAAAGATCGCTTATGTTTCCTCAATCGACGCTGACGGAATACCGAACACAAAAGCAATGCTGACGCAAAATCAAAGCAATTTAACTACGCACTATTTTTCAACCAATTTTTCGGCGAAACGTACCCAGCAGTTCATTAAAAATCCCAACGCTTCTATCTATTTCTGCGACGAAGCCGATTATAAGGGGCTTATGTTAATCGGTAAAATGGAAGTGCTGACAGATAAAGAACATAAAACTATGCTCTGGCATGACGGAGATGAAATTTATTATCCTAATGGAATTGATGATGAAGATTACTGCGTTTTCAAATTTACGGCGGTAAAAGGCAACTATTATCACGGATTAAAAAATTGTGATTTTAACGTGGAGGACATATAATTATGGTAAATCAAACGCTTGAAACAATCAAGAAACTTCGCACAATTCACTGGGATTTTAACGGCAAAAAAGTATCAGATTCGGATTTGCGTACAATTATCGAACATGGTATGAGAACCGCTCATTCAACTAATCTTGCAGATTATGCGGTTGTTGTGATAGACGACACAGAAATAATCAAAAAATTAGTGGCAAACACAGGCAACGCAAGATGCTGTATTTTTTGCATTGACCATACAAGAACGGTTGCCGCTATGAAATTATTAGGGCATGATTATACGCCTGTTTCGTCATGGTGTTATTTGCTTGCAGATTTATATAACGTATATGCTCTCGCCCAAACTTCGGTTATCGCGGCGAAAAGCATGGGAATTGATTCGCTTGTGACGAACGGAATTTTCAGAGTAGATATAAACGAGGCGAAAAAGTCACTGAACCTGCCTGAAAAATACTGCTTTCCGGTTATAGCCGTGCTGTTCGGCTATTCGGACAAGCCCGAAGAAGAAATAACCGGACGCATATCTGCCGACCATGTTCTGCATTTCGGCGGTTATAATACCGCAAGTGAAGATAGTTTGCGAGAAATAATCGGCGAAATGGATAAAATATATCCCGAATACATCGGCGGCGAGTATAAACACACATTAGACTGGTATTTCGGCGAGTGGCTTCAAAATGGCACAGGGGAACTCTATTCAAGCGATATTCAATTACGCGACACTTTGATACAATCAGGGTATTATTTTTAAATCATATATGATGTTATAAACATATTATCATTTTCCTTGATTTATAATCTCGTTCTCTTTGACGTATTTCCACGCAATATCGCCACACAGCCACACTCTGTTCACCGACAGATAAAAAACATACCCGTCCTCAGCCATTTTTTTCGCGTTTATCGGCAATACTACAGCTTTTCCGTGACGCTTGCCAACGTCTAACGCAGTCTTTATGTCGGACGACAAATGAACATACTGCCGGTTTTGCCTCAGAATGCCCTTCTCCCGTATGCTGTCGAGAAACCGCGTAGCTGTGCCGTGATACAACACATCGGGCGGATTGGCGGCGGGCAACTCTATATCTACGGGTATCGAATGACCCTGATTTGCACGTATTTTCGTGCAGTCGTCGTTGAAACTGTATCGCTGTTTGTTGTTCTCCGCGACTATGCGTTCGAGCATAGCTATATCTATGTATCTGCCGGATTTGCGTATGCCGGCGATTAGCTCGCTCACGTCAGCCCAGCCGTGTTCGTTCAGCGAAATGTCCACAGTTTCGGGTTTGTGCCGCAGAATCAGGCTGATGAATTTGCCCATTCCAATATCGTCGGTTGCTTTATCAGACATAATAGTTTTCTCCATATCATATTTCGTTTTATCATATCATAAAAATGTGAACGCAGGAAAAACGTCTGTCACAGAGACGCAAAATTTACAAAAATCTGTTTACTTCTGCGTAAAATTCGGGTATAATCAAAACATAAAATATTATATGAAGCAAGAGGATAAATCATATTTATGAAGATTCTTGTTATACACGGAAGTATGCGGAAAGGCAACACATACGCTTTCACGCAGGAAGTCATAAAACGGCTGAAAAAATATAACGACGTACAAATTACAGAAATCAGCGTCAACGACCTAAATTTGCCTTTTTGCGTTTCATGTCATACCTGTTTCACAAAAGGCGAGGAATACTGCCCGCACAGCAATACTGTGAACAAAGTCCGCACCGAATTAGACGGCATTATCATAAGCGGCGTTGTATATGCTATGGGGCTGAACGCCGCGATGAAAAACCTGATAGACCATTTGGCGTATCTGTTTCACCGCCCTGCATTTTTCGGCAAAAAGGGTATGGTGATTACGACGACTGCGGGAGCGGGCGAAAAGAGCGTAGCGAAATATATAAAATCCGTGATGGGGCACTGGGGCATAAACGGCGCGATGGTACTCACGCACAAAACGCAGACAGTCGAATTTCAGATGAATGGCAAAGAGCAGCAAAAGGTCGAAAATGCGGTGGGGAGATTCTACGGCGATATAAAGTCCAAGCGGGAGATAGCCCCGAGCATAGATAGCATTGCCGTACACAACGCATTTCGCAGTATGGCGACTGCTTCGTCTCCGGTTTCGGAGCGCGATGCGGAATACTGGCAGAAAAGCGGGTTTGCGTACAAAATATATCCCGCGAAAGCTGGTTTTATCGGTCTGTGCATAGGCGGATTGGCATATAAAATTATGAAAAAAGTGTTCAAATAAAGATTATATTATTATAATTTAAAAGAGGAACGGGTATGAACTTCAAGTGGGTGGATTACTTCGAGCTTTATGAAGCCGAAACAGAAATATGGAGTAGTGACGAATTAACGTTAAAATATGCAATCGACGAAAGTATAAAAGCTGACCATTTATATTATCTTACCGAATCCGATTACGTTCATAATGAAACGTATTTCTGCAAGGTTGTACTGGACGACGATAAAATTATCGCGGTTGTTTTCATGTTTAGCGGCGAAAAATATCCGCTGGCGGTAAATCCTGTTGTCGTAAACCCTGCATTGCGAAATCAGGGGTATTGCGTTAAGGTAATAAAAGAATTGATAGGACACACAA
>WQYZ01000252.1 GCA_009780985.1 Oscillospiraceae bacterium
GACTATAAAGAAGAAAAGCAGGTAAAACTGACGTCGTTCGGCGGGCAAATCGCAGGGAAAGCCGACATAACCGTTCTGACGGCGGACGACCCGCACGCTCACAGCTCTTTTGAGAATCCCAAAGCCGTTCAGCCGACGGCACATAGCGCGGTTATCAGTGCAGGCGATATAATTACCCTGCCGAAAGCAAGTGTAGTTTCGGTTGTTGTAAAGAAATAGTAACATAGTAACATCAAACATATGATGTTTATAAATAAAAATAATATTTAAAACTAAGGGAGGAATTTTTTGTGTTAAAAAAATTTTCAGCAATCACTCTATCGTCAATTTTAATCATGGCTTTACTGTCTATATCAGTTATGGCCGACCCTTACAAAGACATTCATGTAGGTGCAGGAGAAACGGTTATCGAAGGCGTTTGGTTTGACAGTGGGGCAGATAATTACTATGACACTAACCCAAGCGAAGGAAACCATGATATTAGACCTGATGAAGGAGTTCAAACATACGACTATCTTATAAATAATGATTACGTCGGAGGAAGAGAAACAGATACGCCTTCATGTGTTGCGTGGATTAACGCCGGTGAATGGGTTCAGTACACAATTCAAGTGGATGTTGCCGGTAAATATCAGCTTTCCGCATGGTTAGCTTCAGATACGATGGAAGCCGGGTTTATAGCCTATTATGACGGCACTCAAATCGGCGAGGCTATTTGCGAGCCGTTTGACGGCTGGCACGACTATACTTTATATACTGTAGGTTCTGTAGACATGACTGCGGGAACGCATGTGATAAAAGTCGAATTCCCCGACGGCGGGTTAAACTTTGAGTCCATGGTTTTTGACGATGCCGCCGCTGTAGCCGCCATTCAAGCCGCCACGACCACCGAAGCTCCCACGACGACTGCGGCTCCTACGACCCTTGCGCCTGCCACTACTGTTGCCGCCGCTGACACGACCGCCGCCAATTCAGATGCCGCCGCAAGCGGCACAACAGCATCAGGCGATAATTCTTCCGGAAGCAACTGGATTATATGGGTTATAATAGCTGTGGTTGTTGTAGTTGTCATAGTGGTTATAATTATACTTGTGACAAGAAAAAAGAAGTAGCGCACGGTTTGTAAAGTAATTTTTGTAGGAGTGGACACGCTAAAATGCGATTGTGCCAGCATTTCAGTTGCTGTCTGCTCCTACTTTATTATAAACATAGGGGAGAAAATTTTATGAAATTTATAAAAAATACTTGGCAGACAAAACATACAGTAAAACGCATATTATTTACGTTTTTCACGGTTTTGTTTTTACTTGCAGTTTCTGCGTCGGCTATCTCCTGTAAATCGAATAATTCAAATAATATTAATAAAACAGGTGATGACGCAGCGAACGGCGCATCGGCAGATGTAAGTTCGACAACGGAAGAAAAATATATTTATCCGCAATTTGACGGCGGCGGAGCTGACTTTACGTTTTTATCCCCTACTACCACATGGTTCTATTATACAGATGTGGAGCGCGATGAAATGGACGGGGAAGTCCTCGACGACGCCATATATAACAGAAATATGTTCATCGACCAGCAATTCAATATAAACATTAAATCAGTAGATATTGATGTGGGGCAGATTTACACACAGATCAGAAAAGTAGTCACGGCAGGGGAAGACACATACGATGCCTCGTTCTGTCCGATTGCCTGCGGCGGTAATATCGGGTCGTTAATCACGTCTAATATGTTCTATAACCTGAATGATATAGCTAATTTGAACTTAGACCAGAAATGGTGGAATCAGACTATGAAGAATGAGGCGGCAATAGGCGCGGGGAACAAACTTTACTATGCCGGCTGTGACGTAGATATTATGACGCTCCAGTCAACATCGTGCGTATATTTCAATCAGGATATGATGACGAATTTAGGACTTGACCTGCCGTATAACGCAGTCAGGGACGGAAAATGGACTTTGGACGCGCTCGACCAGTATATGAAATCCGGCGCAAATCTGAACAGCGACGCTTCGTTTGCATGGGACTTGAACGGCAGTTCAGTATACGGACTGACTTCATATGAAGACTGCCCTATAGCTCTTCTGGCAGGCTCCGAAGCCCCTTTTACCACAACGGATGCCAACGGCACTCCTCATCTGGCAATTCAGGATGAAAAGTTTATAAACGCACTCACTAAAATACAGCAAATCCTTCAACTTCAAAACGGCGCATATCTGTACGCCAATCAGCCTGTCGCCACAGGTTTCCACTGCGAGCCTGTTTTCAAGAACAGCAGGGCTCTGATGGTTATAGACGAGCTGAAAGCCGCAGATGTGTTCAGAGATATGAACGATACTTTCGGCATACTGCCGATACCCAAATACGACGAAACTCAGCAGAATTACTACTGCCATGATATATTCGCAACCCCGGTTGTGGTAATACCGGTAACAAATTCGCGTACGGATTTTACCGGAGCGGTTTTGGACGCTATGGCGTATGTGAGCAACAGAGATGTTACCCCGGTATTTTTCAATATTGCTGTTTCACAGAAACAGCTCCGCAACGACGATTCGATAGATATGCTGAATATTATAAAAGATTCCGGTTCGTTTTCAGTCGGATACGCATACGGCTGGATTAATACTCTTTACGACACTATAGGTTCCACTATCGGTCAGGGCAAAGCGTACAGTATTGCTTCTTCTATAGAAAGATTAGTGCCAAAGCTGCAGATAAATATAGATAATACTATGGCACTGTTCCAGTGATATAAATCAAAATTTTAAGGGATGAATCTATATGGATAATATTATAGCGTCAGATTTCAGCCGTTTATTAAACGGCAGACGGTCCTCCCGATTTCATGCAGCAACAGCTGATATTAAAGACTCCGAATCAAAAAGGCTTGGGGACGAATTACTGTTTACCCAAGCCAATGCACGTGTTTCGCTCGGGCAAAATCCAAAAGGCGAACTCCGTTTCATATCCCTGCCAACCGTAAATTATCCCATTCCGGTCTGTAACACTGACCGCACAAATCAATTACAGTTTTATCCGGGACAATATTATCAGACTGATATTGTATTATACGCCGGCAATCTCCGCTATAGTCTGGAAACCGACGGATATAACGGGAAAATACCCGATATTTCAAAACTTGAAAACGAATCGTTTTATATTGACGATTTTCTCCCTGTAACTAAATATCAGAGCGGAGGTCTTGCGGTGACAATTACTTCTTTTGCTCCCGTTGCGCCGTCCGCCGAAAGCGCGGCTCTTGCGCCTGCGCCGCTGCCTGGTCCTGCGGGAGCGTTCTTCGTTATGCACGTCAAAAACAACGGCAACACGCCTTTTAGAGGGCGCGCCATACTGACGGCGGGAGACACTGTAATAGACCATTATCTCTACGACGACAAGCCTTTTCCCGAAGGTATGCCCGCGCCCAGCCGTTTTATACGTCAGCAGACTCGTATTCTGTCGTCGCCTGTCGGCTGCGTGGGAATTCATATGCACGAGGGAATTTGGGAGGAAATGGAATGCCGCCGTGAAATATCATTGGCTCCCGGCGAGGAGACGTTGATAGAAACGCGCGTTGTTCTCAGTGTTGATTATCATGATTTGATGCCGGAACTATACGGAATGTATATGCTTAATGTAAATCAATGGATTGATCGCACAAAATCATTTTGGCATGAGCGGTTGGGTGCTCTTACAGTAGGTATGTCCGGCGATTCAGAGGATATAACGGTCAGCCGGGATATTTACATACGCTGTCTTATCGACAATTTCAATTGTCTGCAAGTGGATAAAAGCGGAAACCTTATCTCACACTGGCAGGGTATGCCTTGCCATATATCCGGGGTTGTATGGGGAATCGACATAGAACCTACAGCTATAAGTGTTATGCAGTTCTGTCCGGAACTTGCAGTGCGGGTGTTGTTATATTTTCTGAACCGTTCCCGTGCGCCTGTAAAAACAATACCCGACCACTCCACTCCTATATTAATCGCGCCGATTATACTTGCTGGACGTTATCTTGAACAAACCGGTGACAAAGAATTTTTTAAAAAGCATGATTATATACTGCCCGCATTGAAAATTATAATAGACGAACTTATGGGTTTCCGGCATACAACGGAATATTTGTTTTCTTCACGCTGGTCAAGCGACGGAATAGTTTTCCGCAAATACGACCACGGGACTAACGTCAAAGTATGGTACGCATTTGATAGATACGCTTATTTATTGAAATATTTAGATGCAGGTGATCCACTGCCTTGGATTGAATGCAGGGATAAGCTGAAAGAATCGCTTATGCGCTGTATGAAAGGGGACGGTCCTTTCGGGGAACAATTTACCGGAGGTACAAATCTCGGCGAGCCAGACGAGGGCGTTTATATCCCCGAACCATTATTTTATTACGACGGCGAAGATACATCAAGCATGCTCGCGCCGGTCTATGGCATATACGGAGTTGACGAACTTCTCTGGATAAACTACCACAGATATGCCCGCTCGCTATTTTTGACTAATTTCGACCCCGAATACCGCACAAACCGATGGTTTCATTTTGGCGCGGCGTTGGACGGCACGGCTTACGTGTCTAAACTCGCAGGCTGCGTCGAACCTGCCGATATGGAACAGGCTTTGCATGACATATATGAATTTGACTGCGACGCAACAGGCAGTATCTTCTGGTGGCCTTTCGGCAAAAACGATTGCAGGAGAAATTCCCGGTGCAGTCAGGGACAGGGCGCACTTGCATGGGTTTATTTGCAACAATGGCTCGGAATTCATATTGATGCGGTAAATAAAACCCTGACAGTCGAGCCTTGCGGTTTGCCTGTAAATTTTGTTTGGGAAGACGCAAACATCAGCGGAGCGAAGTTTAATTTTAAATGGAATGAAACACCGGATTTGTCCACGTTGAGAGTTACCAATCACAACGCGGAGGAATGGACTGTCACCGCAAGCTTCCGATCTTATGCGTCCGGAGCAAGGCAAGAAATGCTTGAACAGACCTCTGTTGTCAAATCGGGTAATACAGTTTCTTTCTCAGGGGCAAATAACAACAAATTTGAGCATTGTGAGAATATCCGGACAGTTGAGAACCGCATATGGGGTGATAACGGAATAGTATTCGGTCCATTCGGACTGTGTCAGGTCACATATCTCGAACACGGCTGTAATGCCGTGCTTATGCGTTTTGTACTCGACAACAATGGAAATGTACCGTTAGAGAATATAGAAATATCACTCGACGCTAATTTTGAGTGTAAAGTATCAGTAAAACCATTTGAGACATGGTCGCCGTCGTTCCTCTCGGAAGCCGGCAACGTACACTTACTTGATGCGCTTGAATGTGGAGAGCGTTATGTCGCCGGTTTTTGGCTGACACTTCCCGACAAACTCTATGAAAACGAGATATACTGGGAATGGCATTTTTTTGACCATACGGTCAGGAAAGTTCTACCACGTTTATATATAAACTGCGGTTGCACAAATGTTTTAGAAACTACAATGTTAGTAACACTGAAAGCGAAACAAGGCAGTGAAAAAATAAAAAAAGCATTGAATTTCCCAGTTACGTTAAGCCCGAAAATATTCAATTAATATATAGCAATTTGATTTTTCATAGTCCTCATTTGCTATATATGAGGACTATGATATAACAGTTTGAATTTTCATAGTCGTAAAATTTCCCTCTCGTGGATCAACGATTGCGTCAGTAGTCAGTGTAAAAGGCACGCTGCCGTTGAATTAAGGTTTCAGTCCCAATGATAAAATGGCGCGGCAGGCAGTAATCAGACTGTTAAAATTATAATCTGTCAGGTTAGAGCGGTCTAGGTTGTGGAATAAATCGCGCTTAGGGCTGCCGCTGGTTGCCTGCGTAATTTGGAGAGTTTCAACAAAAGTTCTGATGTTCGCTAATGAGCTTGGGCGAAATGTTTCATCAATATTTCAGGTACGATTGATTAAAATAATAGTTACGATTCTTTCGCGTGTTTGTCGGCTTTACGCAGTTCCGAGATGGACGATGATTTTCTCTACAAATTCGTTTAGCATTGGCACTGTCATTTCATCAAAGGTTTCGTAACGTTTTACCAATTCAACAAAATGTGAGGCGCGTTCGTGTCCGTCCTCGTAACGCTC
>WQYZ01000253.1 GCA_009780985.1 Oscillospiraceae bacterium
ATCGAAGAATAAACTGCTGCAGGCTCTCCTGCTTGACCCGACTGTATCAAACTATAACAATGCCGTTGTTATGATAGACGAAATATGCGAGCTCCAAAAAGAACTGCTTCCCGAATTGAACTGGTAAACTGCGGAATAAAAAACATTTAAAAAAGATTGAGATTATCATTTTTCTCAATCTTTTTTTTTATGCTTTTTTAAATTTCTTGCAAAAACCTATTGACATTGACCTTACGTCAAGTGATATAATATATGTGTGAGGTGATTTTTATAGAATTAATACGAATAAACGATGTTGTTGACAACTATGGAATATCAAGCAGAACACTTCGTTATTACGAACAGGTGGGCATTTTACGGAGCGTGCATCCTGAAAACAAAGCTCAACGGTATTATGATGAAACCGCACTCGATCGCTTAAAACAGATTATTGTTCTTCGCAAATTTCAAATACCGATAAAAGATATAATAGCTGTTTTCAAAGACGATAATATGACTTCGCTGATACAGACCTTTATGGATAAACTTAATTCGCTTGACAACGAAATTTCCGCTCTGACTGAATTACGCCGGATTATCGACGATTTCCTGCATAAAATGATGATTAATGGAATAAAGAAAATATCTGCGATTACATTATTATACGAAGAAACGGAAAAAAGACTTGTTCAAGTTCCCGATGATGAAAATCTGACGTTTGAACAGCTCAGCCAAGCCAGCCGGAAAGTCTTGAAACTGCATGATGTAAGAATCATACGGCTAATGCCGTCGCGTATGCTTACGTCACAGTATAAATCAGGCGGTATAGCCGCGCTCGACGCAGATAAAATGCAGAATCTGTTTGCGGAATATGATTTTATTCCGCAGCCGGGACTGCGAAACTGTTTCTACCGAAAAGAAACTGACGACGAATGGATTATGATGATAAAGATACCGGACGATTATGAAAACAATACGCCTTATACCGACGAAGAATTTACCGGAGGCTTATTTGCCGTCGCAAGTTCATTCATGGAAGATATGGACGATACTTTTATTTTATTAAAGGACTGGATTGCGAAAAGCGGCGATTTTGAGATTGATACAAATGTAAATGAAGACGGCATTTTTCTCCGTAAAGAAATGATTGAGGAAATTCTTCCGTATGATATTGCGGAAAAACTGAACAGGTATCAGCAGGATATTTTTATTCCGGTAAAAAATAAATAAACACTAATAATTAAAGGAGAACCTGAAATGATTGATGAAAAACAAAGAGAACTTGTGGAACAAGCGGACGCTTTTGGGAAACGGTTAGACGAGCTGCCGCAGAATATATCTAATATATGGAAAAAAATGGTTGGATACATTCGAGTAAATTATATAATGGACGAATTTTGGAACGGCAAATCGCTGAAATTCCGTCGCGGCGGAAAAACGCTGACTTCGTTAAGTTTGAGTGCCGAACGGGTAAACGCACTGGTTATTTTCGGGAAGCATGAGCGTGCCGTATTCGAAGAAAATCCGTCGGCTTTTTCCGCGATGATACAAAAATACTACGACGACAGCAAAACATATCACGACGGAAAATGGATGTTCATCGACATCACAGACGATATAATCGCAGACGAAGTTATGGCACTCCTGCGAATAAAAAAACTCCCGAACCGTAAGCCGCCCGCCAAAGACTGCCTTATATCTGTTTGCGGTTTCGTGTGCGGTACATGCCTTTTCAATATACATAACATAAAAAAACAAGACAGACGTGAGGAACTTACTTACGGTTTCGCGAAATGCTACGGCGATTCTTCCGATTACAGGAACGCTTCGTGTCCGGCATGCGTCGCGGGTGAATCGCAGGGTTTATGCAGTAACTGCGCGCGAGAATGCGATAAAGGGCCGGCTCACTGCTCAAACTGCGGCGATAAATCCTGCGCGCGGCGTTTTGCTTCAACAGTAGACCCCGGCACATGTCCTCCGGGGCTTACCGCCGAAGAAGTCGAAACTTTTGTGCTGACATATTACAACAGATAAATTTATAAAATCAATTCAAATATTTTCTTTCCCGTTACTGCTCCCGTTGCTTTTTCTTTTGCCTTTTAAATCAAGTTTGTTTTCAGTCCCGTTTAACAGCCTCTTTATATTTGACCTGTGCAGATACACAATAAACAACATAATAAATATCGCAATCCAGTTATGCGCTCCGTAACCCGTCATTCTGTTTAGAATCAGCGGATACGCCAGAATGGCAATAACCGAGCCTAAAGAAACATACTTAGTCACCGCTACAATAATTAAGAAAATCGCAAAACATGTCAGTCCCACAAGCGGCGACGTACATAAAACCATAAAGAAAGCCGCCGCAATGCTTTTGCCGCCCTTGAAACCGTAATAAACCGGGAAAGCATGACCGATAACGCTTGCCATTCCGCCTATATAAGTTCCGGCATATAAAGAATTGTGCCCGAGTATAACCGCGCCAACCAAAACCGCCGCCGCCGCTTTCAAACCGTCGCCGAGAAAAGTCACGGCGGCGGGAAGATTGCCGTAAACGCGCTGGACATTTGTCGCGCCTGCGCCGCCGCTGCCGTATTTTCTCACATCGTCGTGATAAAATACTTTTGATATAATCACGCCGAAATTAAGACTGCCGAGAAGATAGCCGATTATAAAAACCACTAAAACGCTTATTACAACAGCTGCCGTACTACCTGAAAAATATTTATTGCACAAGCCTTGTTTTAACAATTCAAACATAAATTTTTTATACCCGGACTTTGTTCGGGATTACCTCTTTCAGATTTTTTTCGCCAGAAATACGTCCGCTTCTCTGTGTTCTTTGGATGTTAATCAATCCGACTCCGCCGACTACAATCACGACTGCCGCCGCTGCCGCAATTATCTTGACCGGTTGTTTATATACAGGTCGTCTGATGTTATATCTCTGCATGATTTCATTGAATATCTGTTTTTTGATTTCGACGCTTGGTTTCATTTTATTCCAAGCGTCTATTATTTTTTTATTTTTCATTTTCCAATACCCCTTTCAAAAATTTTCGTGCTTCTCTCATATGAGAAAGAATGGTTGACTGCGGTTTTTTCAATATTCTGCCGATTTCTTCCGACGTGTAGCCCTCGTAATAATGCAGATAAATTACGTCTTTATAACGTTCGGGCAATTCCATGACAATTTTATATGTTTCGTCAGTATAAAACGGATCATCGCTTCCTAAATTTTCGTAATTGTCTATATCCTCGTTTTTGCGCCACCAGTGTTTAAGATAGTCTTTGCACAGATTTATCGTCGTGCGTAAGAGCCATGCCTTTTCATGTTCCGCGTCATTGAAATTAATTTTTTTTTGCAGTAATTTCAAAAATATTTCCGAAACTATATCTTTCGTATCTTCCGCATTTTTCAAGTATGAAAAACTGACGCTGTATATCATATCGGCATATCGTTCGTATATCTCCTCAATATTTTGTGAACACTGCGAGGCTTTTTCTTTCTTAATGCCGCGCGCCGATAATAAATTCATCATTTTATCAGCCTCCTTTCGCCAAACGACTATTGAATTCCATTCAGTATTAACACGATTGAAAGAGCTAAATTATTGGGTAGGTTTAAAATTTTCACTAATATTAATATGGATGTATCCCGTAAAGGTCCAATCCTGCTTTCTCGTCAAGCCCGAACATTATATTCATGTTCTGGATACCGACTAATGCGCCGCCTTTCCCGATACTGTCAAGGACGCTGTATACGACTCTGTTAAAATAAATATAAACTTCTTAATATATGCCGTCCATACATTCGCGCAGATGGTTAAATGCCTGCCTCATATAACGTTTGGGATTGGCGGTGAACTCAACCTCAATAGACACGTTGCCTTTATATCCCACGTTGCGCAAAGCGCGCAGTACGGAGGTATAATCAACAAGACCTGTGCCGCAGGGCAGATTTCCCCTTGTCATCCCGTCAGAATCTTTGGCGTGCACGTTGAATATCCTATTTCCGCCCAGCATATAAATCGCAGTTTCAATATCGATACGCTGATTGATCAGATGAGCGGTGTCAAGCTGTATCCCTATGTTCTGACGGTTCACGCTTTCAAGTGCTTTTAGCATTGCATGAGGCGTCGAACACAGCGAACCCGGAAAACACTCCAGCGCGATTTTCAGTCCGTATTCCGCCGCAATATCGCACGCTTTCGCCATCTGTGCGGCGTAATTGCCAAAGTCCCTGTCCCAGTTATATTCCGGCGGCAGATTGAGAGCTTTTTTGTCCGACGGCGACGGCGTATGATTAGGCTTTGCGCCGTATGGACCCGGTATGATGCACGATATGGCAGACGCTCCAATACATTTTGCCGCATTCGCGCATTTTCTGAAATAATCAAGCTGTTTCTGTTTTACCGTTTCATCGACCTGATTCCAGATATCGGACTGGAATACAAGCCCTCCGACTTCAAGTCCGATACTGCGGCTGTACTTCCCAATTTCTTTCGATTTGTCGTCAGTAAAAAATTTATCGAGCGAGTTATAATCTGAAAGATAGTCCACAATCTCAAAACCTATCGCCTTTATATAGTCCGCTATTCTGAGCAGACTATCGTCCTCCGGCATATCTTCGGGAGTAGGCGTCCACCCCCATGCTACACTTCCGATTTTCATGTATAAAATTCCCCTTTCATGGTTTAATAATTATGTAAAATAATTTTTTATAATCAGCTAAAATAATACATATGCTAAATAAACGGCGGCCGTCATAGTAACGGCGGAAAACAATGTCGATATCGTAACCGCCTGCACGGCAAAATCGGCGTCGCCCCTACATTCTACCGACAACAGCGCGGTATTTACAGCCGTCGGCGTCGCTGACGCGATAAATACGGCCTGCGCCGTCACACCTGTAAACCCGAACAGTTTTATCAACACAAACGCCGCCGCAGGTCCGCCTATAAGCCTGCAAAACGCCGCTATATACGGCAGCTTTAACTTAAAGTTTATATGCGTCTTTGACAGTTGGACACCGAGCGTAAGCAACGCTGCGCTTATCATTCCATCTTTCAGATACGTAAGCGCAGACCAAACCGGCGTAACCTTAAAATCGAACGGCAGGAACTTGAACAGAATAGCGCATATGATAGCGTATAACGCCGGCATTTTTATTACGCGCAAAATTCCTGTTTTCAACGTCATTCCTTCGCCGCCGCTGTTTATGAAGCCGAGGGTGTTTGTCGTGAGATTCTGCACAAGCAGCACCATTACCTGAACTGACAGCGCAGCTTGCAAATAAGGCGATGTGCCGTTTACGACAAACGGCGGATTGGTGAACACCAATGTCATCAGCGAAATGCCGATATTGCCCGAATTATTGAACATAACCGAGTTTTCAAACGCTTTTCCCGTTTTCTTAGGCAATTTCAAAAATTTAGCGATTCCCGCCCCGAATATAAAGTGAATCCCGAGCAGTACGACGGTCAATGCAATCACGCGGACCAAATCTATAGAAATATCGGTGGTATATATATTCACGAACGAAAACGCCGGCACAAACAGGTAAAAGTTTATTTTTGTGAGCGTGTTCAAATCCAGCTTAAACTTCATATCTATGATATAACCCAGCGATATAAGTATAAATATGGGTATAATGCTGTGTAATATTATGCTTAGGAATATATCCATTTATTTATGATGTCCCCTGTAGGTAGTTTGAAATTGCTGTTTTAGATAAAATATATGGGTAAATAAAGCTTAGGTTACGAATAGTATGCTTATACTGTGCGAATTAAGATTTATTTTATAATAGAGCCCATACCTTCTAATGTAAACCATTTATCGCATAAACAAGTGCGGCTTGTTAATTTATCGCTGTTCATATCTCCGTATTTTTTCGCAAAATAACTGACCGGCATTTCATAATTCATCTTTAAATATAAAGTCTTATGGTTTATAAATCTGTCCATTATATACTCAATCCCGTCTGTTTTCAAATTGCCCAAATTTGCGTATTCTGAAATATCTCCGTCGTTTGGATATACATTAAAATCATTCGATACCATAAAAGCGAGAGGATAACGGTAAGATTCCGACCG
>WQYZ01000254.1 GCA_009780985.1 Oscillospiraceae bacterium
AATCCGCGCATAATCGCAACGGCAATCTCTTTGGAATTAGGAATCAATGAACGTAATGTCAAAAAAAATATTAAAGCGTTAAAAGAAGCGGGATTTATCGAACGTGTCGGCGCAAGAAAAAATGGACATTGGATTGTAATACAAAAATAATATAAAGTGAAAGCTGGGAATATTTTGAAAACGAAATTTCTTACGAAAAAAATATTTATAATAAATGACGGAAACGAAAAGAGTTTTACAACGGGCGGTATTATAAGCGAAAACGGAACAATACTGATAGGCTGCGACGATCGTTTGACGCCCGAAATTATACAAAATATGAATCTGCCGAAAGTAACGGCGGTATTGTGCTGCGACTACCGGCGTTCAGCCAATGCGGGGATTTTAAATTTCGACGAATCGGATAAATATGTCAACGGTAATTTTTGCGGTTTGCTGACTCAGCCTGAACTATGGTGGGAAAACCCTGACAACAGATGGCATATATATAAGTTAAGACCAGACGACGATATTTTACCTTATGGAACGCATAATGTAAATAAAGTGGCGGATAACGGACAGATTATCATAGGGGATATAAAAATCACAGCGTTGCTGACGCCGGGAGATACCGATTATTCAATGTCATATCTGGTTGAAGATGAGGGTATAAAAGTAGTTTTTTGCGGCGGTTTATTGTATAAAGGCGGTAAAATTCCATATCTGTATCGGTTGACAAAAGGTATTCCAAATCAGGGATGTGAGGATTATCACGGATTTTTAAGAGGTATCCCAATATGGAAAAATAGTCTTGATATTATATCGCACGCCGATATTGCTATTCCCTATCTGGGCGGAGTTATTAATAGCCTAAAAGCTGATATTGCCGAATTTCATAAAAATATAGATGAATTATACAGCAATTACGCGGATATTTCGGCAATGAATTATTATTTCGACGGGTGGCTGAACGACTCGCCCGGTATAAAAATTATGGAGCAGGGTCGTGAAAGAGATTTTCCTCAGTATGTTAAGCAAATCGGAAATCAATGTAATGTTATATGCTCGAAAAACGGAAACGCAATAGCCATAGACTGCGGCGACGCAGATGTGACTGACAAATTGATTTCCATGATTGAACGCGGCGAGATAAAAAGCGTGGACGCATTATATATAACCCATTATCACGACGATCATGTCAATGGCTGCGAGTATTTCAGAAAACATTTTGAATGCCCGATTTACGCTGATGAAACTCTCGCCGATGTAGTGAAAAATCCTATATGCTACAGATTACCCTGTATATCGCCCGTAAATGTAGATGTGACGCCGCTTGCCGACAGTTACTCATGGCGTTGGCAGGAATTTGAACTGACATCGTTTTCATTTCCGGGGCAAACCCTGTATCATGGCGGATTGATGGTAAAAAGCGACGATGATGATAACATAACATTTTTTGCGGGCGATTCGTTCACCCCTACCGGAATAGACGATTATTGCGCATATAACCGGAATTTGTTGCTACCCGACGGAGGATATTTTAAATGTATCAGTATACTAAAGAAATATCTGCCCGATTATATAATAAATCAGCACGTAATGCGGGCATTCAGTTTCACTCCTGAACAGCTTGAATATATGGAAAAGAACCTTATCGAAAGAATTCGTATATTATCAAAGCTGTCTGTCTGGGACAACATAAATTACGCGCTTGACGAATATTTCATTATGGCTTACCCGTATGAACAGAACAAAAGCGATGATGTGAAATTGTTGATACGCGATTACGCTGACAAAATTAAGTGTGAAATTGTTTCGCCAAAGCATACAGGCAGAAAAAACATCTATGGAATACGGGTTTATATCGGTGATATATATTTATGTCAAAAATCGTGTTTTATCGTAAATTCATAGTAATAGTGAAAGTAAGGTGACGAAATGGATGTAGAAATATCCAGAGGAGTAAAAGATATAATAAGCAAACATACAAGCGGCTTATTCAAAAACACTGCGCTTGAGTTTTACGGCATAAAAACCGCTAAAGTAAAAGAACTTATTAACGTTGAACTGCCGATTGTTAAAGTGAAAGATACAAGCATGGATATTGTTTTTCTTTTGGAAGACGATACACTTTTGCATTTTGAGTTTCAGAGCAGTTATAAAATTGACGATTTAGTAAGATTTTTAGACTATGACGTGCAGTTATATAAGCGGTATAAGAAAAACATTCAGACGGTTATAATTTACTCGTCCGACGTAAAAAATATAGACGATTATTTAGAAATCGGTTCTCCGTTGTATTATCCGATGAATATAATGATGTGCAAGCGAGACGGCAATAAAATATTTTCCGATTTGGAAGTCAAGTTAAAAGCAACCGGTGAATTATCCGATATTGATATGCAGAATCTTATATTTACACCGCTCATGCAGTGGGATAAAACGAATATGTCGAGAAAAGATTTAGCAGTAAAAACCCTTGAAATGGCGCAAACAATACTGAATGAAGACAAACGGCATATTTGTATGGCTTCGGCTGTGGCTTTTGCGCAAAAGTATTTAAACAAAAACGAATTAAGTAAATTATTGGAGGCATTTATGAATACTGATTTAGGAACAATGATAGTTGGTAAGGCTATAAAAGAAGCTAAAAAAGAGACAAAAATTGAAATGGCTAAAGAAATGATATTAGATAATAAACCGATAGATGAAATAATGAAATATACGAAATTATCTAAAAAAGAAATCAAGGATTTAAAACAACAATTATGAAAAATAAAAAAATGATTGATTTCGCAACGATGATTGTTGGTAAAGCTATAAAAGAAAATACAGCAAAAATTAAAAAAGAGACAAGAATTGAAACAGCCAAAAAGATGTTATTAGATAATATGCCTGTCGATGAAGTAAAAACATTTACGGGTTTGACAGAAGAAGATGTAAAAGAAATTGAGAAGCAAATACAAAAATAATTACAGGGAGAAATTTATGGACGTACATAGCATAAGGCAGGAGTTACGTTTCAAATCTATTTATGACTTGCCGATCAGAGTCACGTTTTATGCCCGCGTTTCCAGCGAAAAAGACGAACAGCTAAACTCTTTGGATAATCAGATTTCGTATTATCGGGATTTGATTAAAAACAATAAAAACTGGACGTATGTGGACGGATATATCGACGAAGGACTTTCGGGCATATCGACGCTTAAACGTGAAAACTTTCATAATATGATTACAGACGGCGAAAGCGGGAAATTCGATTTGATTATAACAAAAGAAATCACCCGTTTTGCCCGTAATACGTTGGACAGTATTCAATTTACCCGCAAATTGCTGTCAAGCGGAGTCGGCGTTTTTTTTCAGAACGATAACATCAATACGTTAGACGAGGACAGCGAATTGAGACTCACTATCATGTCTGGTATCGCGCAGGACGAACTACGCAAATTATCGTCTCGTATCAAATTCGGGCACCAGCAGGCGATAAAAAACAGCGTTGTTCTCGGCAACAGCAGAATTTGGGGATATAAGAAAAAAGATAAAAAACTTGTCATAGATGAGGACGAGGCACAAATGGTGCGGGAATTATTTGAACTCTACGCTACCGACGAATACAGCATGATGCAGATAGAAGATATTTTCTGGAATAAAGGCTACCGCAATCTGAACGGCAATAAAATCAGTCATTCCACAATGTCGAATACTATCGCCAATCCAAAATATAAAGGATATTACGTCGGGAATAAAGTTAAAATAATCGATATGTTTACTAAAAAGCAGAAGTTTCTGCCGCCTGAAGACTGGGTTATGTTCAAGGACGAGACAGGCGACATTGTTCCCGCTATTGTAAGCGAAGAATTGTGGGAAAAAGCCAATGAGATTTTGAAAAAGCGCAGTAAAGACGTAAAAGATCGCCAGAATTTATGCACACACAGAAATTTACTCACTGGGAAATTATTCTGCACTCACTGCGGAACCGCATATTACCGCAGGGATTCAAAAGACAGAACTGGCAAAGTAAACAGCAAATGGGTATGCAGCAACAAAATAAACAACGGGACTGACAACTGTCCGTCTTTTGCGATATATGAAGATGAAATAAAACCTATACTTTTTGAGATATTTAAAGAGACTTCCGAGACGGGCGATAAACTTATTGACACATACGTCGAGATGTACAAGACTATGGAAGAAAGCAATAATTTCGCCGGTGAGATAAAACAGTATCAGAACAAAATAGAAATTGAGACAAAGAAGAAAAGTAAATTATTGGAGTATAATATTAATGATAAGATTTCCAATGAAGATTTTTTAAAAATGAATGACGAATGTACCAAAGTTATTAAAGAAGCCGAAAAAGAAATCACGGAGTTGGAAAAGCAGATGAACTCCCGCGACGAATTCAGAAAACATATAGAAGAAATCCGCAGAATATTAATTGAGGCAGAAAAAGACGCGCTGAACGGGATAATAAACAGGGCGTTCATTTCTAAGTATATAGATAAAATATATGTCACTCCATATAGTGATGATAAAATGAAATTGGAGATAAAAATTTTCACCGGTGAAACCACAGAAAAGTATATGTCAAAAATCAAGAGTCGTACTGGTCATATCTTTAAAAAAATGATAAGAGACGCTGAAAACGCTATGAAAAACAAATAATTGAATCCAAATATAAAATAACTGAGGGAATATAATTCCCTCAGTTATTTTATATTTATAAATCGTATCGCACGTGAAAATTTATTGACAAAATATGATTTTAATGTTAAAATGTAGATGTTTATAAAGGGGATTTATTATAGAAAACTTTAAAAATTGAAAAAGGAGAAAATATAAAATATGGAAACATCAATTAGCTGCGATTCAAATCAAAATGGTCAGGAGCAAGGATTTAAATTAAACGCCTCAACTGGATATTTTCAGAACAGAGGCGTGGATGTTATGGCATTCGACGATATTTATCCGGAGGGACATCAGTCCGGCGTAAGCATCATCATGCATGGAAACCGCGTTGCCACCAACGGCGATATCCGTTTTGAACAGACGCCCGGGCAATGGCAGCCTGTACCGAAACAAGGTAAACGCGAATTGGACGAAGCAGCAAATACAATAACGACTTCGCTGAGTTTTCCCGATTCTTCGAGGCATCTGAACGGATTTAATCCGATGATTTACCCGGATTTCCGGTTTGATTACAAGGTTACAGTAAGAGGCGAGGGCGTATCGGTTGTCGTTACGGCAGATTTGGAAAATCCAATACCAGACAAATTTGCAGGTAAAATATGTTTTAATTTAGAACTGTTTCCCGGCACATTATTTGGCAAGCCATGGATTATGGACGGCATGCAGGGTATATTCCCCGAACAGCCCAACGGTCCCGTTTTATCAATGAAGCCAAACTATTCGCACACAGGGGACTTTAGCCAACCCGACGCAAAAGCCGATTTGAAACGTCTATCCGGCGACAATAAAAGCTACAATCCGATTATCGCCGATGATTTTATCGCCGAACCGTATGCGGTCGGCAAACGTTTTACAGTGCGTCCCGACGACCCGTACAACCGGTTTACTATAGAATCTATGGGCGCGGAACTTAAACTGTACGACGGACGCATGAATCACAACAACGGTTGGTTTGTTATAAGCAGCGAAGTCCCGACAGGAGCAACAGAAAACGCCGTCAGATGGATTATCACGCCGAATGTAGTAAAAAACTGGCTTTACACGCCTGTCGTTCAAACTTCGCAGGTGGGTTATCATCCCAACCAACCTAAAACGGCAATCATCGAACTTGACAAACGGGAAACAAAACGCGAAAAAGCAGCGCTTTATAAAATAACGGAAAACGGCGCAGTGCAAATTTTCACGGCTGACGGACAGGAATGGGGACAGTTTCTCCGTTATAACTATCTGAAATTCGATTTCACAGACATAAAAGAAGAAGGACTGTATAAAATTCAATACGGCTCATCAGAATCGTCAATTTTCCGTATCGCCAAAGATATTTACGACAGAGGCGTATGGCAGCCGGTCTTGGAATATTTTCTTCCCGTGCAGATGTGTCATATGCGTGTAAACGAAAAAT
>WQYZ01000255.1 GCA_009780985.1 Oscillospiraceae bacterium
ATTTCGTCAAAAGAACTGTCCCTTGAATATATCATACTGACTCACGGGCATTTAGACCATATACTCGGCGTAAATGCGTTCAGGGAAAAGACGGGCGCGAAAGTTGCCGCCTATGAACTCGAAATCGAATATCTCGAAGACCCGGAAAAGAGTATGTCCGGCGGCGAAACGGTTTCGACCGATATCCTGCTGAAAGAGAACGATATTCTGACTTTCGGCAATATATCGCTCAGGGTTATTCATACTCCGGGGCACACGAAAGGGTCATGCTGCCTTGTCTGCGAGAGCGAAAAAGTCATATTCAGCGGAGACACTCTGTTCAAGGGCAGTATAGGGCGTTATGATTTATACGGCGGAAACTACAACGTTCTGATGGATTCGCTAAAGAAGCTGAAATCCATAGAGGAAAACTACAGGATATATCCGGGACACGGCGGAAATACAACGCTTGATAATGAGATTGTCAGAAATCCTTATCTTAGGTAAAATTTGTTTAATAAGGGAGAAACTGTCACATTTATTACATAAAGAAACCGATAAAAAATAAGGAATTGGATTTATATATTTTTGCATATAAATGTAATATCGTGATACTTTTATGCGTAAAAAACAATCCTTATAAATGCGTATTGGTGAAAATTTAAAATAAAATTAAGCAAAAGGGTTGACAAACGAAAAAGAATATAGTATAATGTAAACATATTAAGTCAATTTGTGCTCCCTATCGGGGATATGGGTTATCTTTGCGTAACCTGTACAGGCATATGCGGTTAACATTGTATGCGGTTAAGAAGCTGAACCGAATGTATTTCGGTTATATATGAATGGCATAGCTATGCCTATTTGTATGAAGAAGCTTCTTTTTTTATTGCGGGTGACACCGCAGGTAAGCGGGAATGACGAGCAGATAACAAACGTATCAGAATAATTTGGTACGAGGTAATCTGCGGCGCATTCCCGCTTTTTTTATTTCTGCCAACAAATAAGGCTATACGCCGACTTTTTTGGATATATAATACACACTAATTTATTGTAGAAAGCGAGGGATTACGAACATATACTGTCATTTTGGCAGTTATTCATTCTGAAAGAACAGCGATCACAAACAAAACGGCTGAAATAAGCCGGTAACAAACACAACTTATTTTATGAAAGGAACAAACACAAATGGAAACAGAAGAAAGAATTTACGAAGACGATTACTCGAAAACATTCGCAGACCAAAATGAGTTTCTGGAATTTTTGCAGGAGCGCGAAAACCATTCGGCGTGGGAAAGGTATGAGGCGAAAGAGCTGGAATTCTGCGCCATGAACGATGCGGATTATATGTTTTCGGCGGAAGACAACGTGTACACCAACACGTACAAAAACACAGGAATGTTTCTGAAAGTGAGCGGCGGCGAAGACTATTACCCGGTGCGGACCTGCGCGTTCAAGTCGATTTACGACAGGGCGCGGATATCTGGCAGCGCGTTGAGCAAAGTCGGTAAACCTGCGCTTGCGCAGATACTCAACTACTGCATTAAAACAGCGAACGGAACAGCTCTGCTGAGGCACAGCGAAGACAAAATCTCAGCCGTACACGGTGGTGATGAGTCGGACTACTCGCCGTTGCCGATGCCTGAATTGTTCAGAATGACTGCGGACTACCTCGACGTCACGTTTCCGGGATATACGGAGGACGGTCAGGATTTACCAGGGTACACTTTCGTGAGCGGGTTCTACGACCACTCGATGACGACGGCGCTGTGGGATTTGGCGAAACAGGACAGATTACTGGAGACATACAGAGAAGCATTACTAAATCATGGCATGACAGTAAAACCAATGAAACCCGCATTGAGGTTGGCGTCGTCCGACGTCGGCATTAGCGGCGCGAATTTGTTTCCCATGCTGATGTACGACGGCAGCCGTTCAAATACTGAGCGACGTTCAGTCACTCTCGGCAATCCGCTGAGGCTTGAACACAAAGACAGGGCTACGCTTGGCAATTTCAGGGACAGGCTGAAAATGATATTTTCGCAGTATGCCAGAGCAATCAGCGGTTTGACGCATTTATTGGATATTGAAATCAGAAATCCAGTAAACTGTATGCTTTGCGTAATGAAAAATATAGGTATGACGAAAAAGCTGGCGTTTGAAGCGGTAGATTTGTTCAAGGCGCAGTACGGCGAGGAACCCTGCACAGCACACAACATATATTTCGGTATATCTAAAGCGGCGTTCATAGTCCAGTGCGACGGAGCGGACGGCTCGAAAATCATGCAGGTAGAGGAAAAAATTGCGAGAGTGCTGACGGTCCGTTGGCATGACTGCGATATACCCGGTGATTTCAGATGGTAGATAATATTACTTATACGGCAAAATCATCAAAACAAAAAGAGAGCTTTTTTATGATTATTAAAACATCGAATCAAATACCGCACATACCAACAGTAATAGCGCAAACCGACAGACTGTCCGAATCCGAATGGCTGAAATACAGACAGCAGGGCATAGGCGGCAGCGACGCCGCGGCAGTTTTGGGACTTTCGCCGTTCTGCACGACACGCGATTTGTATTATGAGAAAACCGGTATAAAATCGGCAGTCGGAAACGAACAGAATCATGTGGCAAAACAGGTCGGTCATTTGCTTGAACCCATCGTGGGAGAGATATTTTCAAGGAAAACCAACCTGAAAATAATCCGGGACAACACGATGTACTCTCACCCCGGTTACCCGTTCATGATTGCCAATATCGACTATTTTGTTGAAATGCCTGATGGTACCCGTGCTATACTCGAATGCAAAACTGCTAATTACAACACTCAGGACAAATGGGCTGACGGCGCGGTTCCGATCAATTATGAACTGCAGGTGCGCCATTATATGGCTGTGATGAACATAGACACGGCGTTCTGTGCATGTCTGTTCGGCAACAACGAGAATGAGTTTGCCTACCGCAGAATATACAGGGATTTCGATTATGAGTATGATATCATCGAGCAGGAAAAACACTTCTGGGAAGAACACATACAGAAACGAGTCGAACCTCCGTACACGGAGAGCGGCGATCTGGTTATCGAGAGCTTGCGCAAGCACTACGGCGGCGCGGACAAATCCGTTCCGGCTGTCAGTCTTGACGGAAATCTGTCTGGCACAATAGAAAAATACTTTGATTTGCGTTCGCAGAAGCTGGAACTGAACCGCCAGGCGGACGATATAGACGACGAGATGAAACGACTGTCAGCCAAAGTCATTGATTTTATGGGCACGGGCTGTAATGCGGTCTGCAAATCCGGACCGAACGAGTATTATATTTCATATAAGCCGTCGTACCGTGAAAATATAAGCAAAGACGGGATTGACGCTCTGAGAACATTTCACCCCGATATTTACGACAATTTCGTGACAAAGACGGAGAGCCGCAGGTTCACCGTAACGCGGAAGGAACTCGGAGCATGATACGCTCCGTAAATAACATGATATAACTATATGGTTCAAACTATATAGGGTTAAGTAAAGGCACACGCAATCACGAAGTTGGCAAAACCGACTTCCATATGAATGATTGTATGCGCCGTATTTTTTTATACAAACATAAAATATTTTAATTAACAGAGAGGAAAAATTATGAGCGAAAAAACTGAAAATAACGCCAATCAAGCAGCAAATTCGTTTGGAGAATTAAACAAGGTCGAGGGGTTCAACCCCGAACAATACGTGCGAGACATATCGGACGACGGCAGGAATCCGCGTAAATACTTAGAAGTCAAATGGAGGCTTCTATGGTTCCGTATGAAATATCCTCATGGTAAGATAACGACGCACATCATAGATGTGAAGGACAAATATGCGATTATTGGGGCAAAAGTGTATGTTGATAAAAACGACCCGCCCGAAAATTTCATCGCGAGCGCGGTGGCTCAGAGGTGGGCAGACGCAGGGAAAAGTTTCGGCAACAGGTTCGTGGAGATAGCCGAGACTGGCGCGATAGGACGCGCTCTGGGCAACGCTGGGTTCGGGTCGCAGTTCTGCTGCGACAAAAATGAATCTGACGAGTCGGACATAGTTGACAGCCCAATCGAGAGCAATTTCCCAGCCGGACAACTGAGCGATGGGGAAATTCCGGATTCAGATATGCCTTTTGAATTATACAGGAGTGATACAGGCAATAGTATCCCGATGAATTCTGACAACAGACAGAATGATAACATAACTCAAATGACGTTAAATTCTGCGGTTCTTGCTAAACCGGAAAAGTTATCCGCTCCTGTAGGCGTGTTAGTTAATAAGCCTAATAGCACAGTAAACTCAGCGGATACAAAGCCTGCAATTCAAGATGAATCATCAGAGCCGACGCCCGAAACCAAGCCGCAGCAGAATAATGCCAAATACACAAAAGCAACGCCGGTCAATGAAATCTACAGGGTAATGCAGCTTGACGAAGCAAAAAATTATACAGTAACATTCGGCAAGTTCGCGGGTAAGACAATCGAGGAGATAGCGGCAGATAAACTGTCGAATTTAGACTGGTATATAAACAGCTACAGCGGACAGGACAACGTGTTGCGTGCGGCGGCGACAATCATCCGCGAAGTCGTCGCTAACGAACAATTAGCGGGCTGATATTATAATTACAATCAACTTCGCGCAGTTCCGCTGAATATGCTCGTAAATTCGAAAATCTTTGATTTTCAGAATTTCCGGCATATTCAGCATAGTGACGGAACAAGCAGAAGTTGATTATGGAAAGCGGGGTGATTTCGTGGCTCATAATTTTGCGTTTGATATTTCAGACATTGCGGCAATTCTTAATATGCAGGCGGTACGCCGGAATAGTGCGAGTATGGACGTAAACTGTCCGTTCTGCGGAGACAGGCGTGGCAAAATGAATATCAATTTCGAGAAGAACGTGTTCCGGTGCAATTACTGCGGGGAAAGCGGCGGTATGCTTGGCCTGTACGCAAAATATATGAGGATAAGCAACTCAGACGCTTACCGAGAGATATGCGAAATTTTGCGGACGCCGGGTTATTCAGCCAGACGGACAGATCATACTCTCTCTTTCAGCCGTGAAAAACCTCAGCAGAAAGCGACTCCCGAACAGATTCATCAGACATATACGGCGTTGTTATCAATGCTGTCATTATCAAAACAGCACAGAGAAAACCTGATTTCACGCGGTTTGGCAAACGAGCAGATTGAACAATACGGTTTCAGGAATACGCCGATTACCAGAATTGAACAATACCCGTATATGTTAATAGAGCGAGGTTGTACATTATGCGGTGTTCCGGGATTTTATTTAGATAAAACCGAGCAAAAGTGGAAGATGAAAATGAACGCGAAATGTTCCGGTATCGTCATACCCGTCGTCACAGTCGGCGGGTTGACTTCCGGAGTGCAGATACGCCTCGATACTTCGTTCAACGGCTGTAAATATCTGTGGTTTTCAAGCGCAAGCGAGAACATGGGCGTATCATGCGGCAGTCCGGTCGGATTCGTCGGAAATATGCATTATGAAACAGTTTATGTGACGGAAGGCTATTTAAAAGCTGTTATCGCTCATTGTCTGTCGGATTTGACCTTCGCGGCTGTCGCGGGTGCGAACAATTATCGTAATCTTGCAGACTTATTCGCCGTTCTGAAACAAAACGGCGTAAAGGAAATAGTCGAGGCATACGATATGGATAAAATGACGAATGTACAGGTTGAAAAAGGTTGTTGGCGGCTTGTGGAATTGGCGAACGAATACGGTTTCAAAGTACGCAGAATCACGTGGGATTCGGCATACAAGGGCATCGACGACTATTTGTATTCGCTGAAATATTAAAGAAAAATACATAAATATAATTTTATAAAAGGAGCAGAACATGATAATAAACTTAGGAAAATTAACAGACGAGCAACGGGAGTTTGCGGCTAAATATCATTACTTGGTCGAAAATTTCCTGAAATTCAGGCACTTGGACAGAGACGAATATTATAATGCAATTATTTTGGGGTATCTTCGCGCTGTACGCAAATATTTTTTGCGTCCTGAATTGCAGATATA
>WQYZ01000256.1 GCA_009780985.1 Oscillospiraceae bacterium
GGACGTTTCGGAGCGGTCACAATCTCGACTAACATGGCGGGCAGAGGAACGGATATTATGCTCGGCGGAAACGCGGAGTTTATGGCAAGAATCGAAATGCGCAAAGAAATCGACCCCGAAACTGAAAAACCGTACGCCGAAGAAGATATTGTGAACGCCGAGAGCTATTTTTATACCGAAGACGAAAAAATGCTGGCGAACAGAAAACACCTGCAGGAATTGATAGAGAAATATAAAAAAGGAATAGAACCCGAAAAACAGAAAGTCATAGACGCGGGCGGTTTGTATATACTCGGCACGGAAAGGCATGAAAGCCGTCGCATAGACAATCAGTTACGGGGACGTTCGGGACGGCAGGGAGACCCCGGAGAAGCGAGGTTTTTCCTGTCGCTTGAAGACGATCTGATGAGACTTTTCGGCAGTGACAGACTTGCAGGGATCGCATCAAGGCTCGGCGACGATACTCCGATAGACGCGAGGATTTTGTCGAATACTATCGAAAACGCGCAGAAACGTCTTGAGGGTAACAACTTTGAACGCCGCAAACACGTTTTGCGCTACGACGACGTTATGAACCAGCAGAGAAAAATTATATACGGTCAGAGAAAAGAAGTTCTAGACGGCGCAAATCTGAAAGACAAGATTTCCGAAATGGTGCGCGACGTAATCGGCGACGCGGTGGACGAATACTGTTCGGGAGAGGATCAGGCTGACTGGAATTTCGACGGATTGAGGGCGCACTTTAAAGAATATCAGCTGACGAACGACAGCGATTTTATATTCGAGATTGACAGCGAAAAACAGAGCTTGACCGAGGACGGAATAAAAGAAATGCTGATGGAGCGGGTGGACAAGATATACGAAGAAAAAGAAAAATTGTTCGGCGAAAACATGCGTGAAATCGAGAGAGTTCTGCTGTTGCGGAATGTGGACGAAAACTGGATGGAACAGATAGACGAGATGAACGAATTGACAAATTCTATAGGACTTCGCGCATACGCTCAGAGAGATCCGATTATAGATTACAGAATGGAAGGCGCGGACATGTTCGACGCCATGATAAAAAATATAAAAGAAACGACAGTAAGGCATATCCTGAACGTTATGCCGAGAAAAGAGCCGATAAAGCGTGTGCAGGTGGCAAAAGGAAATATCGAATCCATAGGCGGGGACGCTTCGGTTGTGAAGAAAAAGCCTATTATCAAAAAAGAAAAAATCGGCAGAAACGACCCGTGTCCGTGCGGCAGCGGAAAGAAATACAAGAAATGCTGCGGAGCAAATCTTGACATATCATAAATAGTTTGAAAAGTTTATAATTTAGTGTTATTATGAAAAAGGGCGCGTGAAATTCCCACGCGCCTATTTACAGGTAAAAATTTATGGGATTCGGATTGCTGATAATAGGCTATATAACGATGCTGGGATTTTACCCGGATTTAATGATATATTACAATTTTGGGATTTATTTTGCCGCAGTCGGCGGACTTATAATGCTCGCCGCTTTTGTAAAACTGCAGGAATATAATATCTTTTTCAAAATTATGAAATATATCTGTATTGCATATATTTTGATTTTATTGGGATTTACGCCGTTTGTTATAATAAAACACGGCGACGCTTTTATGAATACTTTTATGATTGTCTCAAAAATAATCAGAATTTTCTTTCTGTTTATATTTCAGTATTTTCTTCTTTCAGGGATATATTCTCTTGCAAAAAGCATAGATAATACTAAAGTTGCAAAAGGCGCGAAACGCGCAGTATATTTCACTTATATATTTTTTGCGATGACAGTCATAGAGAGTTTCGATATTTTCGGCGCATATTTTGTAATGTTGATGCTGTGTCTGGGATTGATTTATTATATTTCGACATTAGTTGTTTTGTTCAGCTGCTATATGCGTATAACATACGAGGGACACGACGAGGAAGCGGCGGCAAAAATTGAAAAGTTCGAAAGCAGATTCAAAAAAGATAAGGACAAAAAAAAGTGATATATAATATGACGGGAAAGCGGGATGATTTTCCGAATGGAACATGATACTGGGTATAACGACAGAAAATTGTTTAATTTTATATATATAGGCATAGGACTTATTTTTTTAATAGATTTTAACGTAAATACTTTCGATTTTCTGCCGGATTTATTCGGCGTGATTTTAATAGGGGCGGGGATCGGCAAAATCTGTTATATAAATGAATTTTTTTCAAAGGCAAAGTTCTACGTCAATATTTTTTTAGCGATTTCATCTGTAAAACTTGCGTTGAACGCAGGTTCACTTTTGCAGATATATTTTAAAGGTTATTATGCGTACAAAGAAATTTTCAGCGACAGCGTTATTTTACTCCTGACATTTATTTTTTCCGCAGCCGAATTGTTTTTGTCTGTGAATATATTTAAAAAGATATTCAAGGGACTTGAGGATTATTTATACATGAGCGAAAATTTGCCGCAGCTGAAAAATCTTTCTGTCATATCTTCCGTTTTAAATATATTTTTCTTCGTAAAATTTATTCTGACTTTTCTTTCACAGATGCCGGCGTTATTTTCCGATAACAACTTAGACGATTTAAGTATTATGTTTAATATTACTTTGAATACTGACAGTATAAAAAATATGTTAATCCCGCCGTGTTTTATAATTCAGACGCTTTTCGGAGTGTTCGTTCTGTCGCTTGTTATTCCATTCTTTTTTGAGATTTCCAAAGATAAAAATCTATATAATTTAATAAAATCAAAAATAAACTATATATTAATCAATGATATTTTTTTCGTTTTAAAGAGGACTTTAAATACCGCTTTTTCGCTTTTTATAGCGGGCTGTTTATTTTTTATTGACTTGCAGTTTGATAATATAAACGTTCTGCCGGACTTTATGATATGCATCCTGTTTATGATTGGAATATCGCTTATAAAAAGTACGGACAACAAAATCAGAAATAAAAAATTGGACTTATATCTTATAATAAATTTGTTTTTATCTCTGAGCGCGTATATATCCGGAACAATATATAAAATAAAAGCTTTTTACGCTTTAACTGAAGACATGAAGTATCTTATCCCGTTAAAATTAATATGGAATCTGCTGTATCATTCGTCGGTTATTATATTTTTCCTGATATTTATAGAATTTTATTATTTTATCAAAAATTTCCAGCGGAAACATCTTGAATTTTCGATAACATATCTGAATAAATATATGACTTCGTCTGAAAAAAATTTTGATAACAACAGGAATATAATTTTTATTGCCGCATCCGTAATGTTTTCCGTTAAAACATTGTCCGTAATACTTCCGCCCGTGGGAATTGTGCTGTTTATTCATTCGCTGCTTTTGGTAGTTTTCGCTTTCTATATTATTAGAGGGCTGTACAGGACAAGGGAAGATATATATTCTTATTACAGAAAATGAATTTGTTGAAAATTCATTATAGTGATGCAAAATAAATATGAAAGAGCTTTTTAAATAATGTTTAAAAATAAAATCAAAAGTTTTTTCTCAAATGAAGATTTTAAACTGATTTTCGCCATGTTTTTCCCTGTGTTGATAGAACAGCTTATTCTTTCGCTTATGGCGACTGTGTACTCGCTCATGCTGGCAAGGGTAAAAACAGACGCGGTTTATATAGTATCCGCCGTAAATCTTGTGGAGCAGCTGAATCAACTTGCATACGCGTTATTGGGAAGCGTATCTTTAGGTGCGACTGTAGTCGTAAGCCAGTACATAGGCGCGGGAAAGCCCGATTCGGCGAAACATACCGCTGAACAGGCTGTAACGCTCGGAGTTCTTCTCGCCGTAATCGTTATGTGCGTCTATATTCTGCTTCCGAAACAAATTTTTTCTTTGTTTTTAGGGAAAGACAAAACAGAGGGAATAACGTTTATATACTCGATGAAATATATGAAGCTCAGCGCTTTATCTTATCCTATGTTAAATATCGGGACGACTGCGGCGGGAGTAGTGCGCGGAACAGGTGACGCCAAAAGCGCAATGCGGATATCGATTGTCATAGGCATTGTTAACGCCGTCGTTGCGGGATTCTGCATATATGCCTTAAATTTGAATGTCTACGGCGCGGGAATCGCAAGTATTGTGTCAAGGTCCTGCGGCGCGGCTGTCGCAGTCGCGCTGTTGGTCAGAAAAGGTTTTATAGACAAATTCTCGAATTTACTGAAACCAAAGTTTTTATATATAAAGCAGATAGTTAGAATAGGAATGTACGAAAGCGCGGAAAGCATGATTTTTCAGTTCGGCAGGACTATTACATACAGGTTTCTCATAGGTGAAGCACATATTGCTGCAAACAGCGTAACCAACAGCGTATTTAACATAATCAGCGCGCCCGGAAACAGTATGTCCATAGTTAGCATGGCTCTAGTGGGGCGTTTAACCGGCGCGGGAGATAAGAAAAAGTCTTATAAAGTCCTGCGCAATGTGGTTTTATTATCTATGGGACTGCTGTTATTGGCCAATTTTATATTCCTGCCGTTCTCGCCTTTCTTGGTATCGCTGTACACAAGCAAATTCGACCCGAATATTTTAACGGAGACAAGATCTCTGATATATCATCTTATAATTTTAGATGCGATATTTATGCCGACAACATGGTCTTCGGCGTTTGTATTGTTTGCGGGAATGAAAGGGGCGGGAGACGTCCGTTTCACAACATCGGTATCTATAATAAGCATGTGGCTTATGCGCGTGCTGTTCGCGTATATACTCGGCGGTCTTTTAGGCTGGGGGGTTGTAGGCGTGTGGTGCGGGATGTTCTTTGACTGGGTTTTCAGGAGCGCATTTGGGGTATGGCGTTTCAGGAGCAGAAAGTGGCAGGAAAAATCGGCAATAAAAGACGGTTGACGGGAAAATGTTTGTAGGGGCGGGGGTTCTCCGCCTATGGATAAAAAAGAGGTTTTATTTTGAAGGCATTGTTAAAAAAATATACCCATCTCGGTTTTGAGATAGGTCTGCTGTTTAAAGGCATATTTGCGCTGTGCGAGATATTGGGCGGGTTTGGTTTAATATTCCTGACGCCCGACAGAATGAACAGAATTATAGATTATATTGTGAGGGGCGAATTAAACGAAGACCCAAAAGATTTTATAATGAATCATCTTGTGGTATTCGGTCTCAATTTTACAATAGATACGCAGCATTTCTGGATTTTTTATTTGTTGTCGCACGGAATTGTAAAGCTGACGGTTATATTGTTGCTTTGGCGCAAAAAAATATGGGCGTATCCGGTGTCTGTCGCTGTATTTATCGGATTTATTATATATCAGATATATCACTTTACGCACAGCCATTCGATCTTACTTTTAATATTAACTGTCCTCGATATAATTCTGATTTGGCTTACTATATTGGAATACAATGACGCACGAAAAAAACATAAAACAAAAAGCGAAGAAAAAGGGGAAAATACAACATGAGCAATGAAACAGACAAACAAAACAAACAAAAAGTTATAGAAAGTTTTGATAAAATCGCGGATATAGAAAATACGAAAAATACAGAAAACGAACGCAGACGCTGGAATCATAACAACCACTATTATTCTAAAATGCTTGATTTAGTCACGAGAAAAAATTCGACGATACTCGATATAGGGTGCGGAAAGGGTGATTTTGTAACAGATGCGGCAAAGCGCGGCTTTTTCGCAACCGGAATTGATTTTTCTCCGGAGATGATAAAGCGCGCGCAACAAAATACAGACAAAATATACGAAATCGAAATCAAAAACGCGTGCAGTTTCATATGCGGGGACGCTTACGATATATTGCCGACATTTAAACAGCAGTCGTTTGACGCGGCGTTTTCGTTCGCCACAATGCACCATATGGATTATTTAAAACTTGTGCCAGTTTTGCAGCCGTTAATAAAACCGCGCGGTTTTTTCGGCGTGGTAGATATACCGAAAAACTCGACTGTGACAGATTATCTTACAGATTTAGCCGCAATACCGACAAATATTGTGATGAACAGAATCCGCAACGGCAAAACAGAGAAAAACGAGCAAAGTTACGAAGAA
>WQYZ01000257.1 GCA_009780985.1 Oscillospiraceae bacterium
AAAAGACGAGCATTATTTTATTGATTTCACCGCGACGGACGCGGACGTCTTTCTTGAGGGGCGTTCGGAAAACGGAGTACAACATGCCGGCTATTCGCGTATTCATAACGGGAGCGGGCGCGTCTGCGTACTGACGCCGGGTCACAATTTAAGCGTGCTTCAAAACGAACAATACAGAAAAATGATAAGAAACGCTGTATATTGGTGCGCACAGGAATTATAAAAACCGTATTAAATTTAAAAGAAAGACGCCGTTCTTATTACGGCGCGGGTAATTGTGAAAATTTATGAAACCAAAGCTATGGACAAGAAGTTTTATTATCAATATAACCGCTAATTTTTTGATATATTTAATCTATTATTTTTTAATTGTAATAACCGCCGCGCATGCCATGAATGTCTTGCACGCGACAGCAAGTCAGGGAGGATTGGCAACAGGACTTTTTATATTGGGAGGTCTGATTGCGCGGATGACTTCTGTTCGAATAATTGAGAAAGCCGGATATAAAAAGATACTTTATTTAGGTCTCTGCATTTATTTGGGGACGTCGCTGTTATATTTTACAGCTTCAAATCTGACGGTATTGTACATTGTAAGATTAATGCACGGTTTCGGATTCGGCATGAGCGCAACGACGACCGGTACAATTGCAGCTAAACTTATTCCAAAAGAACGTCAGGGCGAGGGGATAGGATATTACGGATTAAGTACGACGATAGCGTCGGCTGTCGGACCGTTAGCGGGGGTATACATCAGCCAGCACAGCAGTTTTGACGTCGTTTTGGTTTGTTCGTCGGTAATAACCGCCGTCTGTATTCTCGTTTCTGTTTTTATCAGGCTGCCCGCTTCATTCAGTACGAACAATAATAATCAGTCCAATCAAACTGATACGTCAGAACCGTCACAGCCGAAACCTATAAAACATAAAAATACGATAAACGATTTTATCGAAAAAAAGGCTCTGCCGATTTCATTTGTATGTTTTCTTATCGTATTCGGATATTCCAGCATACTCGCCTTTCTTACGAAATTTGCCGAATCAACAAGTAACAGCGGCATAATCGCGGCAAGCGGCATATTCTTTTTAATATATTCGGTATTCGTGCTGCTGTCCAGACCGGTGACCGGGCGTCTGTTTGATAAATACGGCGAAAATGTGCTTATATACCCGTCGATTGTCTTTTTTGCGGTAGGACTGTTGATTTTAGGTCTGTCGAACAATGGTTTTGTGATGCTTTGTTCGGCGGCGTTTATCGGGTTCGGATACGGAACATTTTTTTCCAGCGCAAATGCAATCGCGATAAAAGTTTCCCCCCGTGACAGAATACATTTGGCTACGGCTACATACTTTTCATTTGCGGATTTGGGCGCGGGAATCGGACCGTTTATTCTGGGTTTGATTATTACGTCAGTAGGCTTCAGAAACTTGTATTTTGTTATGGCGGCTCTTGTGATTTTCTGCGTTGCAATATACTATTTTGTTCACGGCAAAGGCGCAAAACCGGAAAAAGTAAAAGAACCTGCCGTGACCGAAACAACAGAATTAGTCGGAATGAAACTTGTATATGCAATTATCAGCCATGAGGACGAGCATGAACTTATATCCGAATTGTCAAGACGAGGATTTTCAGCGACAAAACAGGCAACGTCAGGCGGATTTCTGCGGAAGTCAAATATAACTTTAATGATCGGCACTCCGGCTGAGCAAGTGAAAGAAGTAATAGATATAATAAAATCAAAATGCTGTACGCGAAAACGCGTCAGCATAAGCGCGGAAGCGTTTGGAATAGAGGGTGGATTTGCGCCCTTTCCTGAAAGTGTTGAAGTCGGCAGTGCAACCATATTTGTAATGAATGTCGAACATTTTGAAAAAGTATAAAAATATAATAAAAGTAACAAATTTAACTTAAAAACATATGATAATTATATAAATATATTAAATTTATAAAGGAGATGTTTTTTTGTATCATCCTCAACAGTTGTCATATGTTATTAAACAGGGGGATAACCTGTATCAGCTCGCCAAACACTACCATACCACAGTTCCGATGATATTGTCGCAAAATCCCAATATCGACCCGTATAATCTTCAGGTGGGGGCTTCAATCGTTATTACTCCCGGAGAAAATTTTGCCGCGCAGCCGGATTATAATATGCCGGTCTGTCCCGATTTTTACAAGCATATCGATTTGACGAACAGTATGCGCGAAGTGTGGATGCAGCATGTTTATTGGACCCGTATGCTGCTTATCAGTATCGCGGAAAAATTAAAAGACCAGAACGACGTCACTAACCGGCTTCTGCAAAATCCGTATGATATTGCCAAAATCTACGCAAATTATTATACGTCGGACGCCGCGAAAAAAATCGCGCAGCTTTTGACGGAGCACCTGCAAATCGGAGCGGCATTAATAACGGCTTTGCGCGATAAGAAATCCGCGGAAGCGGATAATTTGAACCGTCAATGGTACATAAACGCCGATAAAATGGCGGACGCTTTCAGCAGTATAAATCCATATTATAAACATGAAGATTTGCGCAAAATGCTCTATAATCATCTTCAATTAACCACGCAGGAGGTTGCCATGCGTCTCGCCGGAAATTTTAAAGCGGATATACAGGCGTTCAACAAAGTGGAAGATGAGGCTATATCGATGGCGGATTATTTTTCGTCCGGCATCATGAAACAGTTTCCGAATAAATTTTTATCATAGATTTTTTGAAAATGTAAAAACGATAATTTTTTAGGGGCGAACACAGTTCGCCCCTAAAAATCAACATTCCGTGATTTGTTCTATTTTAATATTTCTAAAATTCCCTTTTTGTCGTTCTGTGAAAAGACGGCAAAACCGTCTTTTGTCACCGAAAGTATTTCGTCGAATTCACATGGAACAATCAACTCGCCGTTTTGATTTATAATCCCGTCTTTGCTGTATTGATTTACGACCGCATACCCGTTTTCAAAAGAACGGCATCTATCGTAAATAAACGGCACGACTGTTTTGCCGCCTGAATCAATATATCCGCACTTTCCAACCTGACTTGTCCATGCCAGACCGTCATAGAAACCGCCCCCATCGTCGTAAACAAACGGTATCGCAATATTGCCGCGCGTATCTATATAACCTGATTTGCCGTCTTTTACGGCATGAGCCAATCCGTCGCGGAAAACGTCTATGTAATCATATTCTTTGGCGTCGATAATAACATTTCCGGATTTATCTATAAACTTTGTTTTGCTGCCCTCGACAAAATCTCCGGCACTGTCGTCGCCGTCTTCTCCGCCGCTTCCGTAGATATAGTTGCATACCATAGCCAAGCCATCGCTGAACGGATAAACCGCATTGTAAACTGCTGGAATTGCAAGATTGAATTTCTCGTCGATAAAACCATACGCTCCGTCTATATCCACAGAAGCCATGCCATCTTTGAAATCGTCGGCATAATCATATTTTATCGGCACAGATATAATTCCGTCAGAACTTATAATCCCGCATTTGCCGTTTTGCATTGCGATATAATACCCGTCGTCTAAAGACCGTAAATTGTCATAATCTGCGGGGACGACAATATTGCCGCTTGTATCGATAATTCCGAACTTGTCGTCTTTTTCGAACTGTGTTCTTCCGCTGTAAAAATACCCGACCGACTGATAAATCATGGGAATTGCAATATTTCCGCTTATATCGATAAAACCCCATTTACTGTTTTTGCATACGGCGACCAAACCGCTCTCGTCAAAATTGCCGGCGTTATCGTAAATATAATCTATAATAACTTTACCTGTTTTGTCCATAAATCCGTACTTTAATTCGCCGTTTTCGGTTTTATGCACAGTTGTTATGCCGCCGTACCCGACATCCTCAAACTTTGCCGGAGATGCGGACGGTTCGGACGGGTCATAAGTAATTTTATATTTTACATCTGGTGCGCGTGAAGAACAGGAATATAAAAAAGATAAAATAAAAACGGCGCATAATAAAATATATAATAATTTTTTCTTAGCTTTATCTAACATAACTAATTCCTGAATAATAATTGCATACAATTAATTATTGCGGCATTTCGTTCCGCAAATATCACGATTCGGACATTCCGGCACTTTTGTATTTTTTATATAGACCGGCGCGCCTTTGTAAATGGTTTTCAGATCAAACGAACCGCATTCAGGGCAGGGGATACGTTTCTCGGACTTTTCAGCCACCGATGCTAAAATATTAAATTCTTTATCGCACTTGGGGCAGCGTAAATCATAAAACGGCATATGTGTGTTACCTCATTGTTTCTTGTTTTTATTCTTTTTTGCTTTTATTTTACTCTTTTTTCTCGTATTTGCATAATTATCTAAATTGGTATCATCTATGCTTTCGATATAATCCACATAGTCTATATAATCTTTGCCACTGCCGCTATTGGCAGAACTCCGTGGTTTTTCATTTGCATATATTCCTTTTTTCTTATCTCTAACGGTGGAAATTATAGCGAATCTTATATAGACCCATATCATTACGGCGACGACGACTACCAATCCTAAAACTAATAAAATAGCCGTACCTGAAGGATATACATTTCCTATCACTGTTGAATTCTCAAAACCGTATTCAGTTAAAGCGGCGGATATTATTTTTATTAATTCATATATTATGACTCCCTCGACGGCTATAAATATAATAAGCGGTATGCAGAGAAGAAATACTCCCATTTTAAATTTTTCGTCCTTTCTTTTTAACTTTATATTTATTTTTTCCTATTAAAGCGCAATATATTAAAACTATATATTTCATATTCTTATATTTTTTTCATACATGAAATCTATTACTTCTTTTTCATTTGGCAGGGAAGTCATTGCCCCATATTTTGTTACTGTGAGCGCGCCCACTATATTTGCGTATTTAGCGGCTTTTGATAAATTCTTAGACCGGAGATATTCTACCGCCAATGCCGCCGTGAACGCGTCTCCAGCCGCTGTTGTGTCTACTGCGTTGACATGATGCGACAGTATATATTCGCAGTTTTTGCCGTCGTGCAGAAAACAGCCTCTGTCCGAAAGTTTCAGCACAATATTTTTTGCGTTTATAATTGATCGCAGTTTCAGGCAGGCTTGCAGGCATGTTTCCGCATTTGTCGGAGTTATACCGGTGATCTGAGCGGTTTCGGATTCGTTAGGGGATAAAATCTCGACTGATTTCAGACGGTCATACGGGAAATTCGGCCGTATGGGACCTGCATCTATAATTACCGGGATATTCTGCCTTTCTGCAAATTCAGTCGCGGCGATTACGGATTCCGCGCTTGTTTCAAATTGCAGCAAAACCGCGTCCGGCAAACACAAAAAGGCATTTTCAACATCGTCAACTTCGAGATTCAGATTTGCGCTGGGATACACTATAATTCTGTTCGAGCCGTCTTCCTCGAGAAAAATTGCGGCTAATCCCGTGGGGCTGTTTTTATCTATTTTTATGTATCTCGTGTCGATTCTTTCGCGCTTGTAAGCCTCGATTAGATTTAATCCGTGTTCGTCGTTGCCGATTCTTGCGCAGAACACGGCGTCTGCGCCGAGACGGGCGGCGGAGATAACCGCGTTCGCGCCTTTTCCCCCCGGAACATAACCGTAATTTTCGGATATTATCGATTCTCCTTTATTGGGTATGCGCGGCACTGAAAAAACAATGTCCATATTTGCGCTGCCTACGACAAGTATTCTTGGTTTCACCATAAAATTTTCAAGCTCCCCCTAAAATTTTGTTTTATTTAAAAGCTACATTGTATAACGTGGAAAATACTTATATATGTACACAGATTGCTTCATAGAAAACTATTTACAACTTTGCGCACATATTCGTTAATTCTTGATAATGTTTTGCCATCATGATTCTGTTCAATGGGTTGCACACATATACCTGTATCCCACTCGTCACTAAACGGTATAATTTTTACTTGTGAGTCATGTAAAGCGACTGCAATCGGATCATTTAGTATTCTTTTTTTCTTTTTTTGAGCAACCTCATTTACC
>WQYZ01000258.1 GCA_009780985.1 Oscillospiraceae bacterium
TTTATTTATAAAATATGCTAAAATATAGATATAATACAATAAATAAGCAATTATTAAAGCAGGAGGATAAATTTATAATGGCAAGAAAAAAGAAAACTATGGACGGAAATACCGCCGCTTCCCATGTGGCATACGCATTTAGTGAAGTTGCGGCAATATATCCGATAACCCCGTCGTCGGTTATGGCGGAACTCGCCGACCAATGGGCGGCTGACGGTCAGAAAAATATTTTCGGGCAGACGGTAAAAGTAGTCGAAATGCAGTCCGAAGCGGGAGCCGCAGGAGCGGTTCACGGCTCGCTTGAAGCCGGCGCGCTCACAACCACATTCACGGCGTCTCAGGGACTTCTTCTGATGATTCCCAATATGTATAAAATAGCCGGGGAACTTTTACCCGGCGTAATCCACGTCTCCGCGAGAGCTTTAGCCGCTCACGCCTTGTCTATTTTCGGCGACCATTCGGACGTTATGGCTTGCAGACAGACGGGATTTGCTATGACATGCTGCGGAAATCCGCAGGAAGTCATGGATTTGGGCGCGGTTGCGCATCTGGCGGCAATCAAAGGCAGAGTGCCGTTTCTGAATTTCTTCGACGGCTTCAGAACCAGCCATGAATTGCAGAAAATCGAAGTCTGGGATTACAACGAACTCGCCGAAATGGCTGATATGGATGCGATACAGGCTTTCAGAGACAGGGCTTTGAATCCCGAACATCCCGTTCTTCGCGGTTCGGCGGAAAACCCGGATATATTCTTTCAGGCAAAAGAAGCGAGCAATCCGTATTATAACGCAATCACAGATATAGTCATAAACTACATGGACGAAGTGAATAAAAGAGCAGGCACAAACTACAAACCGTTCAACTATTACGGCGCACCCGATGCGGAAAGAATAATAATAGCAATGGGTTCGGTCTGCGACACAATCGAAGAAACCATAGATTATCTCAACGCCAAAGGCGATAAAGTCGGGCTTGTGAAAGTAAGATTATACAGACCGTTCAACAGGGATTTGCTGATTGACGCGATACCGGACACAGTTAAAAAAATCTCTGTGCTTGACAGAACAAAAGAACCCGGCGCGCTCGGCGAACCGCTCTGGCTCGACGTAGTGACCGCGCTGACCGGCTCCAAATTCGCGGATATTCCCGTTGCGGGAGGACGTTACGGGCTAGGTTCGAAAGACACCACTCCCGCAAATATCATTTCAGTTTACGAAAACCTCAATAAAGAATTTCCTAACGGCGGATTTACAATAGGCATAGAAGACGACGTTACGCATCTGTCACTGCCGGTTGGAGAAAATCCGGACACCACTCCCGCAGGTACAGTCTCGTGCAAATTCTGGGGTTTAGGATCGGACGGCACAGTCGGCGCAAACAAAGATGCCATAAAAATTATCGGCGACCATACAAACAAATACGCGCAGGCTTATTTTGCGTACGACTCCAAGAAGAGCTACGGCGTGACGATTTCGCACCTTAGATTCGGCGACAAACCGATACGCTCCACATATTATATTTCAAAAGCCGACTATATCGCCTGCAACGCTCCGTCGTATATAGATAAATACGATATGACAAAAGATTTGAAAGACGGCGGGACATTCGTTTTAAACTGCGCGTGGGATTTGGCTGAATGTGAGAAAAGGTTCCCCGCGAAAGTTAAACGCGATTTAGCAAATAAAAAAGCTAAATTTTACACCATAGACGGCATCGGCATAGCGACGAGTATAAATGAACGCGGTCTCGGCGTAAACATGATACTTCAAACGGTATTCTTCAAGTTGTCGAATATTATCCCCATAGACGATGCCGTCAAATATCTGAAAGACGCCGTTGTCAAATCCTACGGAAGCAAAGGCGAAGAAGTCGTAAATATGAATTACCGCTGTATCGACGAAGGTCTTATAAATGTCAAAGAAATAAAAATCCCGGCAGAATGGGCGGACGCCAAAGACGGGGGAAATGAAAATCAAATTACCGGGCGTCCCGAAATAGTCGATTTTGTCAAAAATATATTGATTCCCGTAACCTCTCAGGAAGGCGATTCCCTGCCGGTATCAGCGTTCAAGGGTTCTGAAGACGGTACATTCCCGCAGGGCTCGTCGGCATATGAAAAACGCGGCATAGCTGTAAATGTTCCGTGCTGGGTATCGGAAAACTGCATACAGTGCAATTTCTGCTCGTATGTATGTCCGCACGGAGTTATAAGACCGCTCGCGATTCCGAACGACGACGAAGTTCCCGCAACATTGGATACGCTTCCTATGACCGGCGTTGACGGTTATAAGTTTGCAGTCGCAGCTTCGGTTCTGGATTGCACGGGATGCGGTTCATGCGCAAATGTATGCCCGGGAAGAAAAGGCGCGAAAGCCCTTGAGATGAAGCCGATAGATTCGCAGATGCCAAAAAAAGACAATATTGCATTGTCATATAAATATACTGACGACGCGAAAGTCCTCGCTAAATTCAAACCCGAATCAGTCAAAGGCAGTCAGTTCAAGCAGCCGCTTCTGGAATTCTCCGGCGCATGTTCGGGCTGCGGCGAAACTCCGTATGCAAAACTCATCACGCAATTATTCGGCGACAGAATGTATATAGCAAACGCTACCGGCTGTTCGTCGATTTGGGGCGGTTCGGCTCCGTCAACCCCGTATACTCTCAATAAGAACGGCAAAGGTCCGGCATGGGCTAACTCGCTGTTCGAGGATAACGCAGAGTACGGTTTGGGCATGTGTCTTGCCATGAATCAGAGACGCGAAAAAGCGGCTGAAGTCGCAAAAGCTCTCGCGGCTCACGAGTGGACTGAAGGGTCGATTAAAGAAGCTGTAAATAACTGGTTAGAAGTCATGAACGACGGTGAAAATTCCAAAGCGGCATCTGAAAAATTAATCGCAGAATTGATCGAGGGACCAGAAGATAACTGTGATTGCGACGCATGCAAACTCGACCGTCAGTTGCTTGCGATGAAAGACGTATTTGTCAAGAAATCGTTCTGGATATTCGGCGGCGACGGCTGGGCGTATGATATAGGGTTCGGAGGTCTCGACCACGCTATAGCGTCGGGGCTTGACATAAATATATTTGTATTTGATACTGAAGTATATTCAAACACAGGCGGTCAGTCGTCAAAATCCACTCCGACCGGTGCAGTCGCGCAATTTGCGGCTTCCGGCAAAGGTCAGAAGAAAAAGGACTTAGCCGGTATAGCTATGAGTTACGGTTACGTTTATGTCGCACAGATTGCAATGGGGGCGGATTATAACCAGTGCATAAAAGCTATAGTAGAAGCTGAAAATTATGACGGACCGTCTGTAGTCATCGGTTATTCTACATGTATAAATCACGGCTTGAAACTTGGCATGGGAACTTCCATGAACGAAGAAAAACTTGCGGTTGCGGCAGGATATTGGCATTTATTCAGATTTAATCCGACGCTCGCGATTGAAAGCAAAAATCCGTTCTCGCTTGATTCAAAAGAGCCAACTACTTCATATAAAGATTTCATCAAAACCGAAACGCGTTACAGTTCGCTTTCACGGTCATTCCCGGAAAGAGCGCAAAAATTGTTCGAAAATGCAGAAGTAGAAGCAAAAGCAAAATATGCGAAACTTGCCAAGTTAGTTGATTATTATAATGTATAAAGTAACAAATTAGTAATATGAAGCCGGGAGAATTTTAAATTTCCCCGGCTTCATTTACAAAGGAGGTTCGACATGGAACAAAAATTACTCAATAAAATTGAGGCAAAAGATACAAGCATAAAAAATCTTATGGGAAATCAAAAATTTACGATAGATTATTTTCAGCGTGAATATTGTTGGTTAAAACGGCATATTTCACAATTAATTGAAGATTTAACCGGAGTTTTCTTACAATCTTACAGAGAAACTCACGAACGAGAAGAAGTAGCAAACTATCAAAATTATTATTTGGGTTCGGTAGTATTTAGCATTGATGAAAAAGCGAATAAATCAATCGTTGACGGACAACAACGTATTACATCACTTACGTTACTGCTCATATTCTTAAAACATCGCCAAAAAAATATTGATATTGATAATCAAATCTCAATTGACAATCTAATATACTCTTCAACATTCGGTAAAAAATCATTTAATATGTCGGATGCTGAACGCGAAAAATGTCTAACAGCTTTGTTCAGAGATGGCACATACGATCCGAAGGAAGAAGATGATGAAACAATTCAAAATATCGTTGAAAGGTACAATGACATTCAGAATTTATTCCCGGATGAAATAGATGATCACGCTTTGCCTTATTTTATAGATTGGTTTATTGAAAATGTAATCTTAGTTGAAATAACGGCGTATTCAGATGATAACGCTTATACGATTTTTGAAACTATGAATGACCGCGGACTTAATCTTACTCCCACAGAAATGCTCAAAGGGTATGTTCTTTCTAAAATTACAAATCGCTCTCAGCGAGATGAAATAAATAAAATTTGGAAACATCAGATACACAAGCTGAATGAATACGGAAAAAAACATAATTACGGAGAAAAGGTTGATTTACCTTTTTTTCAAGCGTGGTTTCGCGGAAAATATGCACAAACAATGAGACCAGGTAAAGCCGGAGCTGAGAATCAAGATTTTGAACTAATCGGTTCTGCATTTCACCAGTGGTTTAAGGACAAACATAATGATCTGTTTGAATTGAATACATCACAAAAGTTTTATAGTTTTTTTAAACAAGAATTCCCATTTTTTGTGGATATTTATCTAAAAATATGGGAAGCTTATAATAACTATGATAAACAATTAGAGCATGTATTTTATGTCGGTCAATGGGGCATCGCGGAATCGTTGCAGGAACCGCTCTTACTCGCGTCAGTAAACTTTAATGACAACGAAAATATAATAAATAAAAAATTAGATTACGTAGCTCGCTATATAGAAACTTTTACGGTTAGGCGCAGTATTAATTATAAAAAATTTGGACAGACATCAATCAGATACAGCATGTTTAATGTAATGAAATCCATTAGAAACTGTCCGCTATCCGCACTTGGCGGCGTTTTGGTTATTGCTGTAGATGATATTACAGAAAAATGGGATGGAATAGAAGAATTTGGAATACATGGTCAAAATCGTAATTTCACAAAACACTTGCTATCTAGGATTACAAGTTATGTTGATAATTTAGCGGGAAAAAGTTTATCTTATGTTAACTATCAAATTCCGCAAGGAAAACCTTTTGAGATAGAACATATCTGGGCTGATAAATTTAACGAACATCGAAATGAATTTGAACAAGAAAATGACTTCGAAGGATGGCGCAATTCTATTGGAGCTTTGCTGTTGTTACCACAAGGAACGAATCAATCATTCAACGATAATAAGTATGATGAAAAGTTGAAACATTATATAAAAGAAAATACATATGCGCAATCATTGAATCCGATATTTTACGAAAAAAATCCTAATTTCCTCAATTCGCAATTAGCGCAGTCTCTTCAATTTAAAGCACACCCAAATTTTAACAAAAATGATATTCTTGAACGTCAATCACTTGTACAGAGAATCTGTGAACAGATATGGTCAACAAATTATTTTATTGAATAGGGCATTTACAGATTTGTTATAAATAAACGATTATTATGCCGAATTGTTCAATTTGCGGACAAGTATATATTTCGGCAACTTCACCGCGAAACATTTTCTTGGTTAATTTGCCGAAAAATATCGTAAAATTAAAATTAAAAATGTACAAAATATTAAAATTAAAAAAAATATAAAAAACCCTTGACAAAGAATTAAAAATATAGTATAATAAAATTCGCCGCGTAAAATTGAACTTGCGTTGGCAAGAAGGACCTTGAAAATTGAACAACGAAGAAAGAGAAGGATTGAAGGAACCAGCCGAGGTTGGGGAAAACAATTCAGGTAAGGAACAAAGAGAGACACATACTGAGAAAGAATCAGAAGTGTGAACGGAGTTTCTTGTCAATAGACTGAACTTTTTTTCTAACAAGTTCAGTAAAA
>WQYZ01000259.1 GCA_009780985.1 Oscillospiraceae bacterium
AGCACCGGGACGGACGAATAGATAGTATAAATAAAAAATCATCAGGAACATCTCAGTATAGTCGTAGTATTGTACAGACACAGTATCACGACTATATTATTTTATGTCATATACAAATAAAAAACGGAGAGGATGAATAGAAAATGGAGAAAAGTTTTGACGAAAATCTGGTAGCATTTCTGACCGAATTGCGCGAATCTGCAATCAACGAATTGAGCGGCAATAACGGCAAGCACAGGGGATTATGCCTTGATGTATCAGAGAAAATGCGGAAAGCTAAGGAAATACCTGCGGAGTATGCAAATATAATTGAGGCGTTGGTCGATAGTATGTTTGCGTTGTCGCGGGCGGAAAAAAATTATCTGTATCTTCAGGGGTTCAGGGACTGCATCAGCCTGTACAAGCGACTGGGCGGTTCATTCAGCGAAAACAGGGAGCTCGATAAGCTGTTTACATAGCTGATATAATAATAGATAAAAAATCCACAATATCATACGTAAAATCAATCCTACAGACTTTAAATATAAAATCAACCATAAAATTTCTATCTCCAGCAGTTTGGGAGGAAAAAATAATTTGACAAATGCCTCAAATCGTGGTATAATAAAATTGAACTTGATAGAGGATTCCGGCAAACAAAGTTTTTCTGATAATATCGAATTTCGCGTAACCCCGCCGAACGCAGAATGCACTTGACAGGAAATGCTGAAAAATTATAAATTTTTCGAATTTTCGGCAAGTTCATTATAGGCATTTCAACGGAACAAGTTCAAAATGTGGGTGGTGTAAGAATGATTCATGATTTTGAAATAGGGCATTCAAATGATTATTCGACAATAACTGATATAAATAATATTAATTTTTACGATACAAAAGAGATAGACAGATTAATAGAAGACTTTGCAGATAAATACGCATATGCCGACATTGAATACGCACTGACAATATCGCCGGTGGGTAAAGCATATACATTAAAAGGTATAAGTAATTTTGTGAGCCCGAAAATGCTTGGTAAAGATATATTAAAAGGCAGTATAGGCATACACAATCACCCATTGAGATTTGGGGAAAATATGGATGATTCATTCAGCAAATTAGATTTGGCGTTTGCCGTAGAATATAAAACAGGGAAGCAATATCTTATATCAGGCGAGCGCAGGAACGCACTTGAATACACAGGTAATTTGACCCGTGAAAAAATTGAGGGAAAATATGATGAGGCGTTTGCCGCCGTGCGAAGTATCGCGTTAGAGACAGGCATAGATATTTATGCGGAGCAACAGCAAATAATGGAGAAACTAAGTGAAATATTGGAGGGTTTTGTATTTTATGGAAGATTTTAAAAGCGAATTAAATAAAATATTAGAGTGGGAATTAACCGAAAGACATAAACTTGAAGAAGAAGCTGTCAAAAAATACGGGGAGGGATATGACGGAGTTCCCCCTGAAAAGTATAAAGAATTAAAAGATAAGTCTTATAGAAAAGTAGCGGAACTAAAAACGAAATACGGTATAACCGTGCAAGATAATATGGTTCACAGGCAGCAAAATTCGATTCGTGAGACTTCTCATAAACTCGCCATCGGCGATTTTGGTTCAAGCGGGAAATAATATTCCCGCAGTTCCCAAATTATAATAACAGCAAAAAAATAAGGTGCCGCCTTATTTTTTTATTTTAGGTTAAGCCGCCGCTCTGATTAGCGAATGAGCCTTATCAATTATCGGATGTCCTTCTAAAGTCTTCATAAACAAGTTCTCGCGGTAATTCGCAGTATTCCTTATCGGAGTTGAATGTGTTGCATAATCTGATACTGCGTTGATAAATCTGTAAGCATTTTTATCAAGCAATTTCAAATCGGGAGCCTCGAAGTATCTGGTTATAATGTCATTCCTCTGCTGTTTGACGTTTTTAAGCTGAATATCCGTAGCAATTTCAGGCGCAGGTATTAATTCGCTTATAAAGTTCACTACTTTTGTCTCCGATAATTTAATTCTGTTCAGGGTATCAAATTCCTTGCCCAGTTCAGTCATATAGTCATGTGCGAGATTTAAGGTTTCCTGTGCTTCGTGCAATTTGCCTTGAATATTGCCGACATGTCTCGCCGCCCATGTGCGTTTCGCTTCCCGAAGTGCCAAGTTGAGCGTATTCATACACACCACGCGGACGGGAGTCATTGCTACGGTAATAGCCGTGCTTCCGTCATGTGAGTTGGAAAAAACAAGGTATGGCTCTATCTTCTCTCCCGCAATGATGTACTTCTCCGGCAGTTTTGCGAGCAACCAAACGCGCCGACCATTTTGAAAACTTCCGGCTGTTTCATATTTGACGTCCATTCCGAGCAGTTCGTCTGTGAACGCGAACGCCTCATAATTTTGTACAACTTGGTATCGGTCGCTCACCACGCCCAAGATTTGGTTGTCTGTTTCTCTGACATTTGCTCTGTAATTAGGTATTAACGTCCCGCTTTCTGTGTAAATGGGTTGCTGGGTTACAGTCCAGTCAAGCCCTGATACTGTTAGAGCTTCCTCTGATGATAACGCTTCCGCGACTTTGACGCCTAATCCGTGCCACGGGGTCTGTCTTACATAGAACATTGTTTCTACATTTGCTGGCATAAATATATCCTCCTAAAATCATTACTTTTGCCCGATTATATCAGGCATTACTTTTTTATTCAAGATAATAATATATATTTATTACGTTGAATTTTACGAAGGAACATACAAAAACTGGTTATTGCTAACCAGTTTATTTTTTATGCTGTCGGGATTTATATAAAATTACCGGATAAATTTTTCACAGGGACGTTTTATGTCCGTGCGGTCTGATATAATATAATCAGAAATAAGTAAGTCGTAGATTATGAAAATATATTATTTATATAGGAAAAATAATGCATTATTGCTCAAAAGGAGGGAATATACCAGTGGAAAAAGAGTATAGCAAAATTCAAGACGATTTATTAGGGAAAGATAACAGAATCGGCGAAATCAACATACCCGAAAAACTTGACGTCGAATCGCTCTATGCTGATGAGCTTGACAAAAACCCGTATTTTGTGCCGACTGCTAAATATGCCAATGAACATGGAGATGACAGAAAAATTTATATAACTATAAAAGAACTACAGGATTACGTTGATAATTCGGTGATTATGTTTGAGCGGGACGATTTTGTACAGTTATATGTGCATTATACAGGGATAGTGGTCGTAATTCGCACAGAGGGAAGCAAAATCAACCCCAGCTACGACAAAAAAGGTATAATCGGCATTTGGGATTACTGGAGCGGCGATTTTGAGGCAGTGATGGGAGGGGTGACAGCATGGCTACAGGAAAAGCTGAAGAGCATGTAAAAATGGAAATAATCGGCGAGATAACGAATGCCTGCATGAAGTTGAGTGTGAGACGATTGGACGCACGACTGAAAAAACTTGAAGCCAGAGCGATTGAAGCGGGGCTTGACCGTCGTTGGTTCGCAGCGGGTAAGATTGCGGCATGGCATAAATTGGCACACAGTCATATATCTGGCAGGAAGTTCAGGCGGTATTTGTGGAAGAAGCGGAAGCTGACATACTATAATTCCGCGCCTGTCGACCCCTCTGTATATGACCCCCGCAGTGAGAGTTACGACCCAAATATGGCAGAAGCGAGGGAGCTTTGGGAGAGATTATGCGGAGATATGAAACCGGAAAATTGAAAATCGAAACTAAAAAAATAGAAAGAGGAGGCTCATAATGCGGAGATTTAGCAAACTGAAAAAGAGAATCGAGTCGTTGTTTTCGCCTGACCTCGATTTGAAAATCCACTGCACTGTCTATGAAAGGAAAGGCTGTTACGGGTGGATGGAGTTACCAAGGTTCTGGATTACGCTTGATAAGGAAATCATATTCGACTGGCTGAAAGATTTCAAGGGTATGCGAATACCAAACCCAGCGTACCCTACGGGCTGTCCTGTATATTATATGGATATTTTATTTGTCACGGAAATGCTACAGGAGTATATCGAGACGCCGACCGACAGATTATTCGGGCATGTTTTGTACAGGGATTACTACGGGTTATCGGACATATTGAAAGCGGCAGATAGACGAATCGGGGTAAAAAGGCTAAAGATATTGCGAGGCAGAACAGAAAGTGAAGCAGCGAGAAAAATTATTGATGTACGATTATCAGCGAGAATAAAGTCGGCGAATGAATCTACAGAATTATGTTCCGGCGTATTCTGGGTTATATCCGACAGTAGCGATTTGAAGGATTATAATTTGCTTGCGTTTGAAATACCATGTGATGCGTATGGAAATGTCATTGAAGTGCCGGAGATAGCATTAAATGCCAAGAGCGGCAATACATATAATCATAAAAAGCTGTGGGAAAATGAGATAGAAAATAATCCGGCACATAAGCCGTACAATAGAAAGCCATACAATTATTACCCCAGAGGCAGGGTAGATATATCGAATAACTGGGCGACGATATATCTCAATCCAAATATAGACAGGGCTGACGTTATAAGCGAAATACGGCGTAGGCTTGGGCTGAGTGCGCAGAATATTCCAAAAGTTCGCGTAGTAGCTGATAATTCGGAGCATTACCAGTGTTTTATTGATTGGAAATGATTTGTTGCCTATACTTCACGATTTTAATTATCACAAAACGGTTACAATTTATATATTCCATCATTCTGACATTTTTATATGATATAATATATAACAAAATAAAAGTGATTAACGGAAAAAGGAGAACTTATGATTATACTGGACGATTGGTAATTACTCTGTGAAAGGAGGGTGATTACCGAAATGGATAAAATAATACTTACGCAGGAAGAAATTGCATATGCACTCGAACATGACTACCTCGACATTTCCAGATTTGATGATATATACGGTGGACTATAGTCAATAGAGTGGACAGAAAATTCGGAAAGGCTTAAAAGATTATTTACAATTGTTGAAAAAAATAAGTTCTTTTTGATTCGGCGTCAATCCGTCGTTGAAAGAATGTGGACGAAGATTATTATAAAAATTAGCATACTCAAACATAGATAAATTAAGTTCATCTAACATATTAAAAGAAAATCTGTTGAGTTCCTCTAATTTCAGGAACTTGAAAAAAGATTCGGCAACAGCATTATCGTAAGGGTAGCCCTTAGCCGAAAAAGACTGCATAAAATCTAACTTATCAAGCAATTTGCGGAAATCGGAACTGGTATATATACTGAACTTCAGCTTGCGCGAAGTTCAGTCTTACCCCTGTCGGAATGAAACATCACATTTTTCGGCATATTTCTTGAATTATATGCTAACGTCAAAGTATCTGAAACCAGTTCTGAATCAGCCTTTTTACTGGTTTTCCAAGCAATGAGCTTTCGGGCAAAAAGGTCGATGATAACACAGATATAGTGCCATTTTCCGCCGACTTTTATGTAAGTGATGTCGCTTACCCAGACTTCATCAGGCTTTGATACATCAAACTGTTGTTTCAGCAAATTCGGAGTGTTTTCATTATTTCTGTTTGGTTTTTTACGGGTTTTAGGCTTGACCGCCGATATTTTTGCCAAATTCATCTTTCCCATGAGCCGCCAAACTCGCCCGACGCTGATTTTTATGCCATATTCCGGCAATTTCTGATTGATTTTGTGCATTCCGAATCGCTTCTTCGACGCTGTATATATTTCGAGTATTGCTGTTCTGATTTTTTGGTTCTCCTGTGTTCGTTTGCTCTCTTTTTCCTGATAATGCTTGTAGTATGTGCTTCGGTTCACTTTCAGTACCTGACATAATACTGCGATTTTATGCTCATTTTGTAGTGTATGTGCCGCATTCAGTCGCTCTTCGAGTTTGGCATGAACGAAATTCGCAAAGCGAATTTATGCAATGATTTGTCAACAGTTTTTTGGACAGTTTTTAGCCTTCCTATTAAAGTTTACAATTCGTATAAATCTGCCGCTGAAATTGTATCGCTCTAGTCAAGATTTGTCAAGGGTCAAGATGAACTGA
>WQYZ01000260.1 GCA_009780985.1 Oscillospiraceae bacterium
CACCGTCCCCGTTCGATTTACAACAATTCAACTTAAATCGAATGGAGGAAACAATATTATGTGGGAACGTAATGACGGAATCAGTGAATCACATATATTACAAAATCAATTTACCGCATATCTGGTAACTGCAATACACAGACGGAAAATACAATATATGCGGTCGAAAATACAAATACATCAATGCGAAATATCCCTGGAGATACAGGAGCATCTCATGTCATTGCTGACTGAACCTGATATGCAAGATAATCTGCCGCTCCTTGAACAGCTCGAAAATATGAAACTGCGGAAAACAATGGAACAGGCGAAAGAACGCGATTTATACATATTCCTCGCGAAAGCGTTGGAAGGGCGGTCTTTAGCCGAGATAGCGGCGAAACTGGGTATTGGGTATAATACTGCGGCGTCGGTATATTACCGTATGATTGAACGGCTGAAAAAAGAGCTGGGAGGTGAAAAAGAATGAATTTCAAAGAATTACTAACCCGTGCGAAAGAAAAAGACGATAACGCGCTAAAAGAAATAATAACTATGTATAAACCCCTGCTGATGAAAGAGTCCGTTATAAACAGCGAATTTGACGAGGACTTGTATCAGGAACTTTGGCTGACTCTTCTACTGTGCGTACGGAAAATAAAAATCTAAAAATTTCGGCTGGGAGCTATGATATTCCCAGCCTTTTATATAATTTTTCAAAACATTCAAATATTTGTCTATGACAAACAGCCGCAATGCGGCTCATAGCCCCTCGTCGGAAGTTATACAGGATTTGCGGATAGTGTGCCATAATGCTTTGAATAAGCGGAGCGCACCCGTAAAATAAGTGCCGCACAGCGGCAGCCTGAAAATACGCGGTCACAGCGAGCGCAGGAAATGGGTCGGCGAGAGGCACTATTTTACAAATAATAAATAATTTAAATAGACAGTCGAAACAGTTTTATAGTATAATGTATTTACCTGCTAACAAGAATATTTAGATAAGGGGGGTAATACATCAGCATAAAGAACAGTTGCCGACTGCAAAGGAGTTAAATTAATGGAAGATAAAATTTGCAGTAATATTGGGAATCCTATAAAACAGAATTAGAAGCGATACAGCGAAAGGCTCAAATAGATTATCTGCAAAAGAAAAAACTTAAAGATGAATTGTATAAAGAAGCTCTCAAGCGAAAAAATGAAATAGAATATCAGCAACAGGAAAATACATTCACATCGCCAGTTTCGAGTATGGATATTGAAACGGAAACAAACACTCATACAATAAGTAAATTGCTATATGATTTCGTGATGTTGTATGGAAAAAATAATTGAGCGTTATCTACTTACGCGGGAAATAAGTCATTAATTGATAATTATATAAATCCGCATATAGGTAATTTGCTAATCACAAATATAACAACCCGTACAATAGAGGAATACTATTCAAAATTAAAAAAGTTGCCTGCGGTTGTATGTAAAGGGCAAAAGCACAATAATTTGATTTCTGCCCGTACTATTCATGAAATTCACAAATTGTTACAATGTGCGTTTAGTCAAGCTATTAAGTGGGAGCTTATCCAAAAAAATCCGATTGCAAATGCTTCAAAACCAAAAATACAATCAAAAAAACGTGAAATCTGGACGATTGAGAGCATAAAAAAAGCTATAGAAGTCTGTGATGATACAAAATTGGCTCTCAGCTTACAGTTAGCATTTGTATGCACAATGCGTTTAGGCGAAATAGTAGGACTCCAATGGGACAGCGTTGATATAAGCGATGAGGCTATTGAAAACGATAAGACCTATGTTTATGTTCATCAGGAATTGAAGCGTGTAAGTCGTGAAGCAATGGAAGAACTGGGAAATAAAGATGTCAAATATATTTTTCCGGTGCTAAGACCCAGTTGTTCTACTCAGCTTGTTCTCAAGAGTCCAAAAACAGAGTCGAGTATACGCAAAATTTATATACCTAAAACACTGGCATATATACTTAGGCGCTGGAAAGAAGAACAGGCTGAATTAAAAGAAATGTTGCAAAACGATTATACGGACTATGATCTTATTGTTACAATGAGCAATGGGCATCCTGTTGAAAACCGAATTATAGACAGAGCTTTGCGCGAACTGGAAATAAGAGAAAAACTTCCTATTGTAGTATTCCATTCGCTCCGGCATTCGAGCGCGACATATAAACTGAAGTTGACCAATGGAGCCATGAAAGATTTACAGCGTGAAGGCGGATGGTCTACAACAGAGATGATTGCTAAAGTGTATACACATTCAATAGAGGAAGATCGCAAAATTATTGCCCAGAAATTTGACGAAGCATTTTATGGAGGAGCCGGATTTGATGAAGCCAAAAAAACAATATCGCAAAATAATCAATCCACGCCAGTTAATAATACAGTAGATGTAGACGCGCTTGTATCACTTATACAATCTAATCCGCAGTTAGCACAAGCGTTAAAATCAGCTATGATTAATGGCGAGTAACAGAAAAAACGTATTAAAGTTTATGCTGTAAAAATACAGATTTTATTCACAAATAGAACAAATTAGAGCGTCTGGCGATTAGCAAAAAATTTATTTTATTTTATAAAATATTCTGTAATTAGCTGGCGATTAGCAGAACTTAAAAATACATTAAAAAATGTGGAAATTGGGGTTTCTCAGCAAAAATAAAAAAGTCCCAAATGCACCGTTTCACCTAATGTATGGGACTTTCTTTCTAACGTGCCGTAGAGGACTTGAACCCCCAACCTTCTGATCCGTAGTCAGACGCTCTATCCAATTGAGCTAACGGCACATGGCTGAACTTATTGAAGATTCAACAAATTCTGTAAATTTGTCAGAATTTTTATCAACTTCAGCATACGAACTCCGTTTGTTATAACTTTGTTCGCCATTAATACTATAATATCATGTTTCATTTAATTTGTCAAGATAATATTTTATTTTTTTTCTGTTATCAATGCTTTTAATTCGTTCATAAAAGTGTTGATATCTTTAAATTCCCTATATACAGACGCAAATCTGACATATGCTACTTCGTCAATTTCTTTCAGCCGTTCCATTACAAGTTCGCCGATTTTATACGAAGGAACTTCAGGTTGTAATTGATTTTGCAGATGCATCTCAATATCGCGCGCAATTTTTTTCATTTCTTCTTCTGATACGGAACGTTTTTCACACGCTTTTATTATACCTCTCAGAATCTTATTTCTATCGAAACTTTCTCTGCTTTGATCTTTTTTTATTACAACAATCGGAATTGTCTCTATAACCTCGTAAGTCGTAAATCTTTTCTGACATTCCAAACATTCCCGTCTACGACGTATACTCGTATTATCGTCGGCAGGACGCGAATCTACGACTTTACTTTCGCCGTAACCGCAAACAGGACATTTCATAACAATATTCTCCCTTTTTTCTCTTGTGTAAGGGACGTCACGGCGTCCCTTACACTTTATATTTTATTCAGCCGCATCAGAATTAATCAATTGATTCTGCATTACCAAGTCTGTATCTGCTATAAGTTTCGTCACTTTATCTTTCAGCACGTAAAATTCTCCGCTGCCGTTTATTGTGAAGAAACAATGCCTTGTATCCGTGACTACAAAATAAAATTTATAAATATTTATATCTCCGTTTTTCATCAGTATATCCATTTCAAGCAGCGGGTCTTCTCCGTTTGAGACGTCTTCCTGATAATCCCATAAATTTATAGATAATATAGATTTGTAATACTGTCTGAAATTCCATGCTTTATCTGTCGCAGTTCCCCTGCTGGTGTCTGGGTTCGGAAAATCAAGCGCAGTTCCGTTTGCATAAACCGTTATATTCTGCCCTGTTCCGTCGATTGTGAATACAGCGTCCGGTTTCCCCGGCACTTTCACTGTTATACCTGCAACATCGTTTATATTTTCGGAAAATATAGGCGGATCCACAAACTTGAGCAAACCCCATGTCAAAAACGGGACAGTATCGGGAGTCACTTCCACTATTGTGCCGAACTCCATAGATATAACGTAATAATTCCCAGCGTCATTCGGCTTTGAAAAAAGAAAGTAATAACTCTCGCCGTTATAATCAAACGTTATTTTGGCAGTATATTGATCAAACCCGTATTTTACTAATATATTCTCGTCTATGTCCTGATCCAGCGGAAAATTATAGACTACTTGTGTTCCTGCGAAATTAGTGAAAGTATTCAAAAGCGTGCTGTAGTTGTCAGACACTGTATACGGTGCAGGGTATCTCATCTGACGGTTCACCAACACCTCCGAACCCTCGGGAATCGGGGCATTGTAAATCTCCACGAATTTGTCTGCGCCCTTATAGTAATCGAAATTGTCTATCAGATAAGTCGCGTTCATGCCGATAGGTTTGCATACAATCGCCTGAAGAAGCGCATATCTTGTGGCAAGCACATCCCCCTCCATAGTTGTGTCTATGATATATATCGCGGGTCGCCGTCCGTTCGCGTCTTCGTACATTACATAATATCCGCCGGTAGTCGGGATTTTGTCCCCTATGATTATTTTATACCATGTGTCGTCTGTTTTCGTGACGACAAAATACGCGCAATCGTCGTTAAATCCGAATTGCGTCAAATCTGAGAAAATTTCGTCCGCATCGTCGTCTATACCCTTAGCCGCGACCCTTGTCATACTTAACAAATATCCGACGTTTGTATAAAAACTTGACAGGGTTTCCGGGTTAACCGGAGCAAGCTCCGCTCCCTCGACGTAGAAAATATCCTGCCCTAAATGATGTATAACAGTATATTCGTCCACATGATTTTTCACATACACGCTTTTGGTATCTTTTTTATCTACCGGGTCGGTTATGAAAATCCTGTTCGTTTTGCCGGGACCCATTGATTCACCCGGCATGAGCGTATATCCTTCCGTTGTCGATTGAGCGGCAATGGCATTATTTTCTATGGGTTTCAAAGTCGCGAAATATGCCGTTGAAAGAGCGCCGACAACAATAATACAGACGATGACAATGATTATCTGTTTATTTAATAAATTTTTCTTCTTTGGCTTCTCATAATACGGATTTTCATGAAACAGCTCGATTTCGCTGTTTTCTTTACCCTCTACGATTTGCACAAGGTCTTTACTTTCAATATTCTCACTGTTTTCCTGACTTGAATTATTTTCGTTTTGTTCCTGTTCCTGTCCATGGTCTTCTTGATTATCTATATTATCCATTACGAATGCCTCCTCTTAAGCCAGACGGCAATTCCCAACACGCTTACAACAGCTGGCAATAAAAGCAGACACAGCAAAGTCCATGTATTCTGTTCTTCCAAAGTCATACTCAAAGCGGTGCTGTCAAATTCTTTCCACTGTATGTCGGTCGTGACTTTTCTGTTCGCCATTATGCGCATAGAGTTTAATAAAACGTCAGAATTTCCGTAAGAGTTGCTCAACAATGCGTTAGAGTCTAAAAAATCTACTGAACCGCATGCCAGAACAAGAGAGGATCTCGGATTGTTATCTACATACTGCGTTCGCTGTGCCAGAACAAGCAGATTGAAAACTCCCTGCGATATTGCCGTTCCGTCGGCAGCGTTATACTGTACAGCCGTGTCGGCAGACTGCAGAACCGGAGATACAGTGACTTCCGTAGTAGCATCCAAAACTGTTATCGGCTCCGCTCTGGGCACAACCGTTCTCGGCGCAGACGGCAGGCTTCTTATACTGGCGGTGAGCTCGTCTCCTGCGCCGTTGGATACAAAATACTGCGCGTTGAGATACAAGCCTGTGCTGTCGAGGGCGTTTTTAGCGTCCTCAATCATGCTGTCCCCCTGCATCTGTATGTTGTATTCTTTCAGCAAATCGTTCAGTTCCGGCAAATCCACGCCCTGAAGGTCGGCGGGCGAAG
>WQYZ01000261.1 GCA_009780985.1 Oscillospiraceae bacterium
CGTACGGAATCATCACAACTGTGCCGTTTCCATAGTCTGTGCCGTTGACCTGAACTTTGCCGCCGCTGACAGTCAAATCTATGCTCAACCACGTCGGGACTTCTGTTATGATGTCTGTGCTGGTCGCTGAAACCGACACAACTGCGCCAAGACACAGCAATACTGTTATCAGAACAGCGATTGTTTTTTTCAAAATAGATTATCCTCCCTTCAAATTTTTACACGTCAACAATTCCTACGGCGTTGTCGTACCGGAATACGCCAGCGTGAAAATCAAGGGTTGGCTGTATGTGCCATTAGCAGGGCTGACTGGCCAATTAGCCGTCGGTATTGTAACATAGATATTTGAAGTGGTAGCGCTTGAGGTTGTAAAAGTCGCCACAGTATCGCCTGACGTGACTGCTTGTGTATCGTTCTGGTCTTTGCTAACATCATAGGATATACTGTTTGTGCCGTTTAATAGGCTAAATGAGCCGGTCGAAGTGGAAACCGCTACGGTCACGTTTTCGGTCGATGGAATATTTAAAGATATTGCTGTTATAGTCAGAGTTTGGGGAGCGGTATCTCCGAAAGTGATAGTCATCGAAGCGGGAACGGATATTTCGTAAGTCGGTCCGACCACGACTGAAATCAAGGTGCCGCCGGACGGGCTGCTTGCGTCGAGAGTTGTGTCCACCGCGAAAACAGACCCTCCGAATATGCAGGTTAGACATACTGCTAAAAAAATAGAAATTGCTTTTTTCATAATTAATTATCTCCTTAAAATTTTATTTTTATATTATAAATTATAATAACATTGTTACGGGAAAATCACCTGCGTGGGACTGGTATAATTGTTTTCTCCCCACGTCCAGATGCTGCCGTCTGATTCCATCGCGATGGTAACATAACCGCCTGCCGCAATAGCGGTAACATTAGCCAACCCGACCACATGGTAAGGATTAGGATTAACAGTAGCGTAAGTAGAAGGATCTCCAGAAACATAGGTTGGATCCTTTGTCCCGTTGCCCAGCTGACCATAACTGTTGCTTCCCCACGTCCAAACTGTGCCGTTTGATTTCAGAGCGACGCTGTGCTGCATTCCCGCCGAAATAGCGGTGACATTGGTCAGTCCGCTCACCTGCGTTGGGTCAAGGATAGTCAAATCAGGATTGCTATTCCCTGCTTGTCCGGAGTCGTTGCCTCCCCACGCCAAGCCGGTGCCGTCTGGCTTCAATGCGAGGCTATGACGGGTTCCTCCCGCGACAGCGGTAACGCCCAATAGTGCTGGTACTTCTATAGGAGTAGTATAGTAAGGGGCGTTCATTGTACTGTTGCCCAGTTGCCCGTATTCATTGTATCCCCATGCCCAAACTGTGCCGTCTGATTTCAGCGCGAAGCTATTCCATTGACCTGCAAAGATAGTGGTAACATCGGTTAGATATTGTTCTGTACCGTTCGCGTCGCCATGCACTTGCATGGGAGTGTCACGGTCGATAGTTGTTCCGTCGCCTAACGCACCATACTGATTGTAGTTGTAGGGATTGGCGGTGCCTGGACTGTCGATGGTTCCCCATGACCAGACATTGCCGTTGGCATCCAACGCAAGGCTGTGATACTGTCCCGCCGCGATAGCGGTTATATTGGAAAGCCCGCTCACCTTCGTAAGGCTGATGATGTTGCCCCACATCCAGACTGTGCCGTCGGATTTCAGAGCCAATACGTGATACATTCCCGCCGCGATAGCGATTACATCTGTAAGTCCGTTCACCTGTGTCGGAGTGCCGCTTCCCCACGTCCAAACCGTGCCGTTGGATTTTAGCGCGACGAATGAATAGAACTCTCCTCCTATAGCGGGAGTAACGTAAAATTCCGTATCTATCGTAAAAATAATATTGCCAGTATAAGTTCCATAGCTTTGCGCCGTCGTCCAACTCGGCACGTTTATCCAGAAAGGCGATGAACCGCTATCAGTAAAAGTTGCGATTATTCCGCCGGGAGTCAACGCCGCGCCAGTACTTGTCTGACTGAGTTTGTACGTCACTGCGCTTGTGCCGTCGGTGATTGAAAACGCATGACTCGTTCCGTCCCCTGTAGCATTCACCACGATTCTATGATATGCTATAAGGGGAGTAATAATGTCCGCCGTTATATTGTACTGTGCTGGGCTGTTATCGTTGTATGTGAGCGGAATCGTCGCCGGTATCGTCACAGTGTAGTCTGCTGTGATAACAGCGTTCACGGGAGTAGTTCCCGACGAAGCTATCGTCAATGATGTCAAGCCGCAAAAACAAGTCAGACATAACGCCAGTAATATAGAAATTGTTTTTTTCATGAATTTTTTGCTCCTTTTCTCTGTATGGATTTGCCGTTATATTTATTTCACAACTAACGTGGTTTTGACGACGCTGCCGTTCATAGGCGAGTGACTGTCGTCTAAAGAGGCGGTGGTGATGCGTATATCCGCTTTGTAGCTCCCTGCCGTAAGTCCGCGGGAAAGCGTCTGTTTGGTCACGGCTTGCCCGGGCGGCACCCAGTCCGAAGTATAAAGCGTTTCGCCGGTATCCTCCAAAACTATTTCGAATTTGAAGTAACACGGATTTCCATCAGGATTGAGCAGCGCAACGCTGATATTTTTCTGACCGGCGGCGAGTGGGATTTCAGGATATCCGGGAATTTTGATGGAGTCTGAACTTCCGTTTGACGGCTGTATTCCGCTCTGCCAGTTTCCCGCGCCGTTGTCAATGACAAAACCGCCGCTTTGCGCGCTGTCGTTCGGTCGGCTGAGTCGCGTCCCCAGAAAAATCCCTCCCGCCATCAACAGCAGGAATATAGCGGCAAGAATTATAATATGTTTACGTTTCAGAACAATGCCTTTTTGACCGTGTTTTTCCAATGAAAATCCCTCCTTTTTATCCCAATATAATATACCCCGAAATGGACATAAAAACCCTATATTAATTATTATAAATGAAAAACGCCGTTTTGGATAGTAACTCCCGACCCCGAAAAAGTTACTTTTTAAAGTGAGCTAAAACAAATTTCAAAGTATGTATTTTGAGAGTTCGTTCCTGTTGTTCACTAACAATTTGCCGTAAATTTCGTGTATTATACGCTTAACCCTTCCGACTGAAATATGAAATTGCTCCGCTATTTTCGCGTAAGGAATGCCCCGAACCGCCAACCAAGTCATCTCGTATTCGCGCAAGGATAAAATTAACGTGATATTGTCTTTTGTAAAACGGTTGTGAAATGCGAGCCAGTTTGTATATGTGCGTTTCCATTGATTGGTTATGACATCGTAATACTCGGGGTATTCACTATCGAGCAGCCACTCCATCTGACCGCCGAAAGCGGGAGCGGATTCCGCGAACGGAGTAATAAAACCATACGGCAGGGCAATATTCATCGCTTCTGACAGCCAGTATCTTGTCTTCTCCGCATCGCCTAATGCGTTACTGGCTATAGCGCATACAATGCGGAAATAAATATCGTGGAAAGTAATCTTCTGCGGCGACTCGCAAAATGACAATGTAGTCTGCGCCACTGCAAGCATAGAGTCGTATTTACCGAGGCAATGAAAGTATTTGGCGCGCTTGTATGCGGCATCAGGTCTCACCAGAGGGTGGATAGCGGCGAAATCTCCGTTTTTCAGCCAGTCGGGAACCATGTCGGGTGCGAACGCGCTTGTGTAAGCGTTGGCAAGGCACAATTCTGCGAATACTGACAGCCTGTCATTTCTATTTGCATTAACGAAATCTTTTAGAAACGTTTCCACTTCCATGTAAAAGGGGTAATCCCCTGTGCCGATCGCTGCCGCTATCGCCACAGAACTGGCTCTCAACCGCGACGCTTCGTCGTTTTCGGTCTTGCGGAAGCAATTTTTCGTTCGTTCAAAATCGCCACGCAGATAGGCAAGCTCGCCCTCTAAATGGAGACGCAGTCTTTCCTCTTGTAGGATATCCAAAATCGCATCGGGGTTATCCTGCGGCATAGGCAAAATAGTTGCTTCAATGATTTGCGCTAAATCAACTGAAAGAGAGCATTTTGGCGGTTTCTTTTCATGCCTCGGGTCAATGGGTTTTTTTGCGTCGGTGGGAATCATCCAAGCGTAATTATTAATTCGCACCACGCCTTTTATACGGTTATTTTTTAGAAACGTCTGTACCCACCTGACCGATATGCCCCATTTGTCGGCGGCTTGCCGAACCGATATGTAATCCATAAAAACAGTAACTCCGTTCGTCATAAGATATGAGTATATTATATACGTTATTGCGCATATATTCAATTTTATAAATGTAAATCTTTTATTAATAAAGCTATATCACCAAGATGTGGCTATGATAATATTGACCCGAAAGCTACGTAATATAGCAGTTTGATTTTTTATAGTCCGATTATCATCCCGCGCTTGACGCGGAATCTCATGGATTTTACGAGATTGCTGGTCAAGCCCGCAATGACAGAATGGATAACAAAAAATCAAATTGCTATAAGAGCAGAAGTTACAGTAAGTTTGTATAGATTTATCAAGCCGATAAAAAATATATCCTCGAAAATTCTTCGGGGATATATTTTTTTGATTAAAAAGACCTTGACAAATGGTTACAGGAGATAATCAAAAGTATTTTTAAGAGGTATTATGGAGCAGCAATACTGGAAACGTCACATTTTATGCGTCTTTATTGAAAATGAAGTTATATATTATTTTCTTAGAATAAATACAAAAAATCAATAAAATTCAATATTTTAGGAGGGTAATATATAAAAATGAGTACAGCACAAAAATCAACAACTACAAGAAAACGAAAAACAAAATTCATTCCGGCTGAAGGAACTACTGTGACCTGCTACATATGCAATAAAGAAATGGAAAAGACCGAAGCTACCGAATTTGACGGCAAATTTTTATGTTCCGACTGTCTTGAAGATGAGACATTTATATGCTCTGACTGCGAGGAGAGAGAATGGAACGACGATAATGCTGGAGATTCCGAAACGCCGCTTTGTCAATCCTGTTATTCGGTAAGGAATTTGAAAACCTTATGAACCGCGCGTACTATGAATTGAATAAGCATGTCGTGGTGATTTTCCATGCGAAAGAGGTCATGGAGGACGACAAAACGAAACTGCGGATATTAGTCGAAGGGCAGAATAAAGACAACATTTGGCAGCCGATGGACTTAGGTGGCTTCATAGAAATGCAGGGTAATAAGCGGATTATCACGTTCGGTAACAATGAGCGGCACTTCGGTAAATGCTGTCACGGAATATCCCCGCGAATGGAAATTCCTCAATTAAACGAGGATATTCCAAACGATTTTCTGACAAATTTATTTAGACAAATCAACGAAAATGCCAGGAAAGAGGCGGAGTTATGCGAGAAATCCAATGAAGAGTACGGCGCGGTCGTGTCTGATATTATGAAAATAATCGACAGTATAAAAGATGTCAAAACCGTTAAGACCGCCGCCGAGAAGTTAAAAAATATTGAGCATATCAAAACGAGCCTGACAAAATCGCAGTTGCTTTTCAGAAAAAAGTTAGACGAGCTTAATTTAAAGTATAATAAAGAAACGGGGGATTACAGTGTCAAATCCGGTAAAACCGAGACTACTGGTAACGCATTCATTGCTTAATTCATGGAACTATATGCTAAAAAATACAGAAGATATTTTTGACGAAACCATTCAAAAATATATAAATCCTGCATATGACAGTTTTATCAGTACCCTTAACAGAGTCGAAGTTGAACCCACAGAAGCTATGCTTGTTTGACATTTTTCATCTGAATATCTGTGGCATTTTCGGGCATGGGTATCAGTTCGTCGATAAAGTTCAATACTTTCGTTTCTGACAGCTTAGTTCTGTTCAGATTGTTAAATTCTTTACC
>WQYZ01000262.1 GCA_009780985.1 Oscillospiraceae bacterium
TATTTCCCCGTTATTCGGATCTATAACAGCCGCGGCTCCCGCATTCGCCGTCGCTCCGTTAAGGTCAGGCTGAGATCCCTGAGCGGCGAGCTGATGTATCCTGTCTATTGTTTTTGCCAATGAATGTTCCGCTACCTGCTGAAGTTTTATATCAATTGTGAGATAGACGTTTTTGCCGGGAACAGGTTTCATCTCGTTGCCGTTAGCATCTTTCTTCCATTCTTCTTCGATTACATTCCCGTCTTTGTCATATGTTCTGACAAGTTTGCCGTCCTGTCCCCGCAGATAATCCTCGAAAGCGAGTTCTATTCCGCTTTTGCCGACCGTCGCATCCATAGAATATCCTTTTGCGAGATACTGGTCGACATTTTTCGCATCTATCAGACCTATCGTGCCCATAAGATGCGGCATTACCGACGGATAATTATATACCCTTTCATAGGACAAATCGACCTCCGCTCCGGGATAATCGTGAGAGTCTTCTTTTATTACAGTCATAAGCTGTGCATTTATATCTTTGGACAGCGTGTATCTCCTGTCGCCCCTTAATACGTGGTATCTGTCAAAATCATAGCATATCCCTACGATTTTCCTGAACAGTTTCGGGTCGCGGTTTTCCGGCGGCAAATAATCGTCTATCTTATATTTGCCGTCCAAAAACGTAATAAGCTGGTCCGCAGATTCGTCTACGCTCAAATTGTTGTCCTGCAGGAATTTATTCAAAGTATCGCGCGGATTCGAACCGCTCGACGATACGACCATGCTGTAAGCGTAGCTGTGCGTGCCGTCGGGATTTTCAAAATCTATAACCGGCAGAGTATCCTGCTCCACTGTGCCTCCGGAAGAATTTACCAAATTGACTAAATCAATTACAATCTGCAAATAGCTTGTATCGGTATTTGCGGTTGCAGAATTTAGTTTTAAGCCGTCTACAGCCAGATTATATATATTTCTGTTTGTGACGAGCGGCACGCCGTTTCTGTCGAAAATTTCGCCCCTGACCGCCGAGACGACAAAAGTTTGCGTAGATGTTTCGTCGTCGGTATTGGCAATCTGATACTGACCGCCGTTTGCGATCTGTATATTCAAAAGCTGTCCGCCGTATATTACGACGGCGAATATAAAAATCGCTGTCAATAAAAAATATCTGATAAAAAATCTCTTTTTGAACATTTTCCCCCCGAACCTTTCCAGAACATTTAACTATCAATCTATATGCCGCTGTAATTTATTCTGCCTGCCGTAAACTTTACAAGAAAATAAACGGCGGGCGCAAGAATAACTGTGTATATGTATTCCGGCGCAATATAATCCCTTAAAACCTGCAGCATATTAAAATTTTTCCATGTTCCGATTAAAAAAAACATATTGAATATTTCCCTTACAGCGCATACCGGCAGAATTATTATCATCATGGTGAACAGGGATTTCGTGAAATACAGCCGGGAAATAACCCCGCAAAAATAAGCGGCGAAAAAATAATAAACTCCCGAAAATAAAAACGGCGACTCAAACGACGAATCTATTATAACCCCGCATATCAGTCCAAAAACGGCGGCGTACCGCTCATTTTCAAACACTGCCGCCGCCGCGACAAGAGATATTATTATATTGGGTTTTGCCCCGAATATTTTTGCGCCGTTCAGTATATTGGTCTCAAGCACCGTAAAAAATATAAAAATCAGCGCGTAAATCAGTGATTTTATTATAAACCTGTTGTTTATTCTCATACTAATAAAACTCCCGGGTGAATTCAAGAATAACCATAACGTTGCGCAGGCTGTTAAAATCTACCGCAGGCTGTATATATCCGGTTAAAGTCTGCGACAGCGGGTCCGGCACAACTTCCGTGATTTCGCCTATATACAAATCTTTCGGATATATGTCGCTGTAACCGGAAGTATATATTTTGTCGCCAACCTGCAAATCCGTATCTTTCGACAAAGACCCGAGTATGCATTTTCCCTCTTTCTCTAAATCAAAGTCTCCCTCCGCAATCCCGATTTGTCCGGTGCGTTTTATATATGCCCCCACTGAATTCGACGTTCTTATAAACAGCGAAATTTTTGAAGTGAACGTGCTGACTTCACTCACATACCCTACTATCCCCACTATCCCGTCCGCCGTTGTTATAACGGGCATATCCTTTTTTATACCGTGAAACGACCCTTTGTCTATTGTCAGAACGGTGCTGTAATTCCCGGCGTCTCTCGCGATAACCGCCGCGTCTTGAAATTGCTTTATATCAGTATGGTCTTGTTTTAATCCGTAGTAAGCCATCAGACTGTTGATTTTTCCGTCTAATATGGGCATATCCGCATTCTGCGCCTGCAATACAGCCACTTGGGCTTTCAAATCGGCGTTTTCTTTCCGCAGTTCTTTAATATCCGTAAAATATGCGGTAAAACCGGACCAGCTCTCTTTTACTATATTGGCGAATTTCTGAAAAGGCATAATTATTATATTCGTCGTGTCGGAAACTATTGATCCATGTCCTGTAAGGTTTAAACCCATAGTCGCAAAAGTGAGAACACACGCGACTATCAGTAATATAATAAAAAATTTATTCTTGAATATATCGCCCATATTTATTTACTTCTCCTTAAATTTTTTATCTTGATTTCACATAGGACAAAACTCCGCCTAAAGATTCAAGGTCGTCCAGAACCACGCCGATTCCGTCTACAACGCAGTCTAACGGGCGTTTTGCTATATATGTTTTTATTCCCGTTTCTTCGTAAAGCAAAGTATGAAGCCCTTTCAGCAATGCGCCGCCGCCGGAACACATTATGCCGTTGTCGTATATATCGGCGGCGAGTTCCGGCGGAGTGCGCTCCAAAGCCCGTTTTACCGCGTTTACTATCTGAGCCACAGGGTCGCTCATCGCCTCTATTATATCCGCCGTTGTCAGCACCACATTGTCGGGAAGACCCGAATATAAATTCCTGCCTTTTATTTCAGTATGTTCGGTTTGAACGTCGGGATGAACCGCGCCTATTTTCTTTTTAACCAGTTCGGCTGTCGCCTCGCCGATCAGCACATTGTGCTTTTTTCTGACATACGCTACGATCGCCTCGTCTAATTCGTCCCCCGCTATTCTTATTGATTGAGGCACGACTATCCCGCCTAAAGACAGAACCGCGACTTCTGTCGTTCCGCCCCCGATATCCACTATCATCGAGCCTTTCGCGTCGCTTACTCTGAGCCGCGCGCCTATTGCTGCGGCTATGGGCTCTTCTATCAGCGCGACGCTTTTCGCCCCGGCTTCGAGGGTCGCGTCCTCGACGGCGCGTTTTTCCACATCCGTCACTCCGTACGGCACGCAGATTATAACCCTCGGTCTGTTAAACATTATAACCCCCGTCACTCTTTTAAAAAAAGCGTTGAGCATTTTGGCGGTTATTTCAAACTCCGCGATAACCCCGTCTTTTAACGGTCTGAACACTTCTATGGTATCCGGAGCTTTGCCGAGCATATTTTTTGCTTCGTTTCCCGTCGCTAAGACTTTTTTTGATTTAGTCTCGACGGCGACGACTGACGGCTCCCGCAGCAGTATTCCCCGTCCTTTCATGTAAACGAGAGTATTTGCGGTTCCTAAGTCTATTCCAATGCTTTTCATATATCGTTTCCTTACTGTTATTTATTTTCTGATATTTTATTGATTGCTTGTTTTAAATCAAACACGGTCAAATCCCATCCTGTTTTGAGCATACTTGCGAATTTACACACCGGGAGTCCGACCACGTTGAAAAAATCGCCCTCTATTCTCTCAATAAACGTTGAGCCTACGCCCTGCGCGCTGTATGAACCTGCCTTTGTCAGCGGGTTTTCGGATTTTACATACAGATTTATTTCTTCCCTGCTTATTTTCCTGAATCTGACTTTCGTTACGTCATAACCGCACAGCGTCTTATTGTTTAAACTCACGGTTATGCCCGAATATACTTCATGTTCCGAGCCAGACAGCATGGACAAAGTCCCGAGCGCGTCGTCAATATCAGCCGGCTTGCCTATAATCTGATTTTTGTATGCCACAATGGTATCTGCGGTTATTATAAGAGCTGCCGTGTTGTTCAACATTTCTATGGCTTTTCTCGCTTTTCTTTGCGAAAGCTCCATAACCGCCTGTTCGGGGGAATAATTCCCGTTCAGAGTCTCGTCCGCGTCAGTCGGGAATATCTCCGCATTTATTCCAAGATTGACGAGAATATCCCGTCTTCCCTGCGATTTCGACGCCAATATTATTTTATTTATTTTACCTGTCATATTTGTCATGCTCCGCGCATAGACGCTCTATTTTTTTAGCGACAACGGATTTTAAATCTTTTAACCCGTTGATAATTTTATTTATTTTTATGTACAAATTATCAAGCATAAAATAATCGTCGCTCAAATCCATTTTGTCTTTGATATCCTCGTTCACAGTCGAGTAAAAATAATCTATAAATTCAATAGCCGTATCATAATCTTTTATTTCATATGAGACGATATAACTTAATTGATTCTGATTTATATTATATATCGCGGACGTAAAACTTTTCATGGGATATATGAGATTGTATAAAATCTGCTCGACTTTTAAAATACTGTCGTTTCTGTCCCGCTGACCGAAGACAATCTGATACAGTATCGTTTTGCGCGCGTTAAAATTTCCGGATTTCTCTTTATTTTCACTGCCTGTTTTTGCTGATTTATCCATCACCCTTTTCAGATTAGGATTAGTCCAGCTTTCAGCCTGTAAAATTCTCTGCGCCGCTTCGTGTATATTGGCGCATAATTTTTTACCGGATTCTATAATTTCAGCGACTTCTTTTTCTTTATTCTTTAAGTCGCTTACCTGCTGTTCATACAGAGCTACGGAGTTTGACGCGGATTTCTTCCCGGTCTCATACATATAATCAATATAGCTTATACTGTGCCTGTTTTTATTTTTTAATTTGGCGATTTCGTATTGCTCGACCTCTATATTTGATTTTATGAGACTTACATCCTGTCTTATATTTTCGGCAACTTTGCGCAATTCGCCGTATCTTTTATTTCTGAGCATAAAGTCGAGACGTATTTTTTTCTCATCTTCAACTTTTCCCCGCATAGATTTGCATAGATTGTCAAATGAGATTTTTTGCAGACTGTCGAGCCGTACTTTTTCTTTTTTCAATTCGTGCAGATTATCGTATAAAAACATTTCATGATTTGAAAGCGAGCTTTTGCAACTGTTCAGTTTCTGGTTAAACGATTCTATTTTCTCGAGTTTTTCTTTTATTTCAATAAAATCCGTTATATTTATATAAGAATCCGTATCATTTTGAGCCTCTTTATTTTTAATACTGTAAATATTATCCTCATTTTCTGTATCGTTTATATCGTCTGTATTCTCTATATTTAATTCATACACTTTTCCCGTCCGCCCCCTTGCCAAATAAAAAATTTTATATATTCAATTATAACATAAAATTACTGTTAAAAATCAAATTTTCAACAATAATTTTTTAATTTTTTAAATTTTTTCAAAGATTTATGTTTTAAATGCAAATTACCGGTTATTTTATGTTTATCCATCTTGAAAATGCGCCGCACGGAAACGGGATTTCCGTACTTTCAGTAAAAATTCCGATTTCGTCGGATTCGACTTTACCTCCGTATCTGCTTTTAAATATTGAGGAAAGCATATATCCGGCGCATGACGGCGCAAGTCCCGCAGTGTATAAATTTACGAGGACAAATATGGGATTGTCCGACAACAATTCCTGTATCATGTTCAGCAAATCAAACAGATTATCTTCGATTTTCCACATCTCGCCGTTTGCGCCTCTGCCATATGACGGCGGGTCGAGAATTACTGCGTCGTATTTTTTCCCGCGA
>WQYZ01000263.1 GCA_009780985.1 Oscillospiraceae bacterium
AGGATTTCTGCGCTTTTTTGCCGTTGCTTAAAGGTCTCAAGGCGTTCAAATTTATTCCCGCACTCCAACGGGTTGTTGACTTTTTGTATCAAGCTGGCTAATTAATTCTTTTAACTCATAAGAAAGATACAATGACATATTTCAGACTTACGTAAATTTCGGGAAATATCTTATTTGGATAGGCATATCTTTGGGACTGATGATTTGCGTTATGTTTTTCAATTATACCAAATTGAACAGATATGCTGTTGTTCTATCATTCGCTTTTATTATTTTTGCACTTTACGCAGTTTTTAACAACGGCTACGGTTTTATTACATTCTTTGCATCTTTTAATATTGCTGATTTCTTAATGCTGGTAGTCATACCGTTTGCGGCATTGCTTTACCGAGCAATAAAAAACAAAAGGATTTTGCCGCTCACAGGAATTTATTTTTTACTGATATTCTTTACGTTTATAATGTATATATTACATAATTATGCAGATGTTATAATATTTGTATTGTGTGCGCTTATAGTATATATAGTTGCTGCAATAAAAAAACCTTTTAAAATTTCCAAGATGTTATTTTTGTTAATTTTTTTGATTTCTGCGGTTTTTATCCTGTATCATATTTTCGCTCAACCTCCTTATTCATATAACAGATGGACTGCATTCATTACCCGGGGACAGTCGGACCCCCTGGGTTCCGGATGGATGATAATACAGATAGACAATGTGCTTAAAACGGCAAAATTATTCGGAACGGCAGATTTTGCTGACAGAACAGGCATATTGATTTTCGACTGGAAATGCACTTTTATATTAGTCAATATAGTCGCACATTTAGGCTGGGCTGTGGGAATTGCAGTAATGGCGGCAATAGCGGCTTTTATAGCTCAGCTTTTCAGAATTACCGCAAAAATAAAAAACTGCTTGGGATTTTATATCGCGTTGTCCTCAAGCATTATGCTTGCATTGCGGTTTGTCACGGGAATTTTAATGAATTTTGGTCTGTTTCCGATTACGGATTTATATATTCCGTTTTTATCGTATCAGGGAAGCGGGTATATCGTGGACATGATACTGTTGGGAATGGTGCTTTCTGTATGGCGGTACAATAAAATTTACTCCCGCGCACCGGAAATTAAATCAAGAAATATACTGCCCGCGAAAATCAGAGAACTATTGTCCCCGTCAATAAAAAAAATTGCCGATTATATGTATAATATAGCCGACGGCGATTCTGACAACGATAAAAACAATAAATAGAAGCAAGAAAAACTCAACGCCGCGTTTAGATAGGTAGCGTAATAGATTATTGCAAAATATATAATATTAAAGTATAATAAAATCAAACATGCGCGTGTTTGAAAATTTTTGATTGATTTTTAATAGAAAGGTTGATTTTATTATGAATATAAAAATAGGCGAAAATATAAAAAGACTTAGAGTAAATAAAAATATTACGCAAGAAAAACTCGCAAACCATTTGCAGATAACATATCAGACAATCTCAAAATGGGAACGCGACGAGGGTTATCCCGACATAACTATGCTTATACCTTTGGCGAATTACTTCGACGTGACTGTTGACGAACTTCTCGGAACGGACGCGGCAAAAAACGAAGTTAAAATACAGGAGTATATCAACGAATACGACAGATTGTCAAATATCGGTTATAATGACGAAAAATATGAGATGATAACAAAAGCGTATCAGGAATTCCCGCACGATTGGCGGATTATAAGTAAATATATAGACAAATTAACGTATGGCGAAAAAGACGGGTTTAAAAGTAATTTAGATGAAATACAAAAATTATGCGAGGATATTTTGGACAGATGCAACATTGATTCTATAAGATATCCGGCTTTAAATACGTTTTCGTCTATATATCAGGAAAAAGGTGATGAACCAAAAGCCCTTGAAATTCTCGATAAACTTCCGCACATCTTTCATACAAGCACAAACCTGAAAGCTTTTTTCTATAATTGGGGCGACGAAAGACGGCTTAAATACACGAGAGAAGCGATAAACGAATTTATCGAGCAGTCAATTGTTTTACTCAGAAATGTAATTTTGGACGATAATTCGCTAAGTATGCAGGAAAAAATTAAAGGATTTCAAGATATAATAGATATAGTAAAACTTGTGTACGGAGAAGATAAATATTGTGGTTTTATGAATTATCATCTTACGGAATTATATATATGGCTCGGCAATCGCTATATACAAAACAACGAATATGAAAAAGGAATAGAATGTTTGTCTACCGGACTTGATTATGCCATAAAAGATGACGCCATACCGTACGGAGTAACAAAACTTGAAGGAATCTTTGTGAAAGGCGTAATTTTTGACAGAAAAAACGTTTATGCAGGATTAAAATGCAACGGGGTGAAACGCGAACTTGACTATATAAGAGAATGGCGGGACACGGAAAATTCGATATATGCAGATGTAAAGAACCACCCTAAATTTATTGAACTTTTTGAAAAATACGAACCATACGCAAAAGAATGTAAATAACCAAATCGGGGAACGGCGTTTTGCCGTTCCCCAGAATATTTTATAAATATTATTTCGCAAACTGGCTGTAGTACAAATCGCTGTAAAATCCGCCTTTTGCCAGTAATTCGGCGTGCGAACCCTGTTCGACTATATCCCCGTGATTCATTACGAGAATTGTGTCCGCATCTCTGATTGTCGATAAACGGTGCGCTATGACAAAACTCGTCTTGCCTTTCATCAACACCGTCATCGCTTTCTGTATCAGTATTTCCGTCCTCGTATCGACCGAACTTGTCGCTTCGTCCAGAATCAATATCTCATGGTTTGCGTTTATAGCCCTTGCGATTGTGAGAAGCTGTCTTTGTCCCTGCGATATATTCGAGCCGTCCTCGTCGAGGGTTGTGTTGTAGCCGTCGGGCAGGGTGTCGATAAAGTGGTCGGCTCTCGCGGCTTTCGCGGCGGCGTATATCTCTTCCGGAGTGGAATTTTCCCTGCCGTACGCTATATTTTCATAGATTGTGCCGGAGAACAGCCATGTGTCCTGCAATACCATGCCGAATATATTGCGCAGGTCGTTTCTGGATACATGGCGTATATCGACGTTATTTACTTTTATCGCGCCGTTCCGTACGTCGTAGAAGCGCATCAACAGATTTACGAGGGTGGTTTTACCCGCTCCGGTCGGTCCGACTATCGCGACCATATCGCCCGCTTTTACGTTTAAGCTCATGTCGGTGATAAGCGGCTTGTCTTCGCTGTAATAAAACTCTACGTTTTCGAAAGCTACTTCGTTGTTTATCGGAGCAAGAGTCTCAGTTACAGTTTCGGGGATTTCTTCCGGTTCCGCGAGCAGATTAAACACGCGTTCTGTGGAAGCCAGAGCCGACTGGATTGTGTTTATAATATTACTGCTCTGATTTACTTGCTGGGTCAGGTTCCGGGAGTAATTTATCATAGCCTGAATATCGCCTACCTGTATTTTGCCGTTGACAGCGAATATTCCTCCCGCAACGCATATCAGAACATATCCGACGTTATTTACAAACGTCATTAACGGGAATAACATACCGGACAAAAACTGCGCCATTCTGCTTGTTTTAAATAAATCATTGTTCATCTCTTTAAAGTCTTTTGCCGCTTGGTCTTCTCTCGTAAACGCTTTTACTATATTGTGACCCGTGTATATTTCTTCGATATGTCCGTTTAAATCTCCGGTAATATCCCATTGTTTTGAGAAATATTTTCTCGAGTGCGGCATAATAAGCATAAGTATAATCAGAGATACGGGGATAGTCGCAAGACTGATGAAAGTCATTACAACGTTTATCGTAAACATCATGATGATAATGCCGACAATCGTCGTTATCGCGGTTACCATCTGCGTCATGTTCATCTGCAGGGACATGCTGATGTTGTCGATGTCGTTCGTCATACGGCTCATAATTTCGCCTTTCGGCGTGGCGTCGAAATAAGCCAGCGGCATACGCGAAAGTTTCTGGTTGACTTTATTGCGCAGCTCAAACATGGTCTGCTGGGTTATAACCGCCATTGTAAACTGCTGCACATAACTGAAAATTGCGCTGAGAAGATATAAACCGATAAGCAGCAGCGCAAGTTTGCCTAAAGCCGCAAAATCTATGCCGTATGTTGCCTGGTCGGATGTATCGCCCGCACCCGTCGCGGCTTGCATGTCTGTCTGCGCTTTCTGCATAGCCGCGGTTATCTGTGCAAGCGTATCCTGCGGTATCTGCGACATATCCATCTGGTCCGCCTGCGCTATTAAACTATTCAAATCGTCGGCGGACATATTTGCTATAGCTGTTTTATCTATATTCTGCATCTGAGTATAAACAACCAATTTCGTCATTATCGTCTGCATATCCTCGTCAGGTATCCGCATAGCGTTGATTTTATCAATAAACGCTTGTAAATCGTCGGAATTTCCGGTCATAACGCTCTGCAAATCCACGCCGCTTATCTGCGCGTAAACAAATATTTTTTTTACGTCGTCCGCGCTGAGATTCTGATTGAGCATATCATTTATACTGTCGGCTACGCCCTGATAGTTCCCCGCTGTGGCGTCTTCGGTCATTTTATGCGTAAACTGGGACACGAGCCCGTCCACCACATTATTTATAAATCTCGCCGTAACTTTAGGCGAATATATTGTAAATACAGTGCTTGCAATCGCCATTATCACGATAATTACCACAAGTATTCTGTGAGGCATAAGCAGTTTTAATAAATTGACGAGCGCGCCTTTTGCATCTTTTGCTTTTTCAACCGGACGCGATCCCGGAGGACCTCCCCGGTGGCCTCCGCCGCCGCGTCTTCCGCCTCTTCCACCCATCATCATTATGCAATCTCCTCCTCTGTAAGCTGTGATTCTACGATTTCTCTGTATACCGCACATGATGAAAGCAGTTCTCTGTGCGTGCCGATTCCGCTGATCTCGCCGTCTTCCAGAACGATTATCTTGTCGGCGTTCATAATTGTCCCGACGCGCTGGGCGACTATCAATATACATGCGTCTTTAAGATTTTCTTTTATCGCCGCTCTGAGTTTCGCGTCCGTTTTAAAGTCCAAAGCCGAGAATGTGTCGTCAAATATATACAATCCGACATTACGGGCGAGAGCTCTTGCTATCGACAGTCTCTGTTTCTGACCGCCGGATATATTCGTCGCTCCCTGCGATATGCGCGATTCGGTTTTTTCCGGCATCTCGCTTACAAACTCCGCCGCCTGCGATATTTCGAGCGCTTTCTGAACATCTTCTTCGGATGCGTTTTCATTGCCCTCCCTTACGTTATAATCGACTGTTCCGTCGAACAAAAACGCCCTTTGGGGAATGTATCCTATATTCTGCCGCAACTCTTTCTGTTTCACATCCCTTATATCCATGCCGTAAAATAAAATCTCGCCTTCCGTGACGTCGTAGAATCTCGGGATTAAATTGATCAGCGTGGACTTTCCGCTTCCGGTGCTTCCTATTATCGCGATGGTTTCCCCTTTTTTTGCGGCAAAATTAATATTTTTAATAACAGGCGCGTTCGCCCCTTCATAAGCAAACGTCACGTTTTTGAACTCGATTATATTTTTGCTGCCGTCAAATCCGTCAATATTAAGCGGCATTGTGTTTTCTCTGTCAAATACCGAATACGGACATTCCATAACTTCGTTTATTCTTCCCGCCGAAACCTGGGCGCGGGGCAGCATTATGAACATCATTGTCGCCATCATAAACGCCATCATAATCTGCATGATATACTGCATAAACGCCATTAAGTTGCCAATCTGATTTGCATTTTCTATGG
>WQYZ01000264.1 GCA_009780985.1 Oscillospiraceae bacterium
CAGTGGCTATAACTAAAATTATAAGAATCATAATATAAATATTATTCATAAGCTGGTCGTATTTTTCGGAACTTATATAAAAAACCATGGACAGTCCCTGCCAATACGGACCGTAATACGGACCTAAATCCACAGTTGTAAGATAATAATTACCGGATTTTACAGAAGCCTTATAAAATTTATCTTTTTCCGTCAGTCCGTTTACTGTTACGGTACTCACAATATAATCCATTTCGTCAAAATTAAAGAATAACTTATACCTGTCGTCGGAAAAATATTTGGCGTCAGGAAAAACCCTTTTGCTGTTACTCTGTTGATATATTATAGTATTCACTTCGGATTTTGAATTTGAACTGTTTACATTCTGCATCATAACATTGTATAAGTTAATATAATCGGGTTGCAGTGTAAATGCCGCAGCGGAAGAAGACGCGTTTGAATTTGCATTTCCTCCTGACGGAAGCTGGGATATATCCCGTTGGATAACGGCATAACGCTGGGTAGTGACTTCGCTGACGGCATTTGAAAGCTGAGTTCTCATTTCATTTTTGACGTAACCCTCCATAAAAAAGTTAAAACTCAAGAAAATAGACGCAAAAATCAACGCTATGAAGATAATCATCAGAATCAGCATTCTGAAAGCTATTCCCGTAGGCTCCCTCTTTTTTATTTTTGCCGTATTTGTTGTATTTGCATTGGAATTATCCATACACTATCACTCATCACTCTTTTTCTTTATCTTTCAGCCTGAACCCGTAACCCCAGACAGTATCGACAATCAAATTTGATTCCGACAATTTTTTTCTGAGCCTTTTGACAGTGTCGTCGGCAACCCTTGTCTCTATATCTGCAGAAAAGCCCCATATTTTATCTAACAGTTCGTCTCTCGACACCGCTCTGTTTTGATTTTCCATAAGATAAACGAGCATGTTAAATTCATTCGGCGTAAGCTGTATTTCTTCTTTTGTATCTGTGTTTGTCACTGTTTTGCCTGCCAAATATACCTCTATATTTGCATAGCTTAAAACCTGATTCGACGGCGGTCTTTTATCCATGTCTATGCGTCTGAAGATTGCCCGCACTCTCATTACAAGCTGCATTGGCGAAACAGGTTTTGTAAAATAATCGTCGCTCCCAAGCGTTATTCCGGCTATATAATCTGCGTCGCTGTCGCGAGCCGTAAGAATTATAATCGGCACATTGCTGGTTTGTCTTATTTTTGTGCAGATAGTCAAACCGTCCGTGCCGGGCATCATTATGTCGAGGATAACCAAGTCCGGGGCTTTTTTTGTAAACGCTTTATATAAATCGTCCCCGCTGTCAAACGCCTGAACGTCGTAATTTTCTTTTTCCAAAAAACTTCTGATAAGTTCTTTGATATGCGGTTCGTCGTCCGCGATATATATCATTTTTTCAGAATCCATAATATAAACATCTCCGAGATTTTTATTTTAAATTAATTAATTTTATGATTTAATTATAACACTGTGCCGTGAGTATTTTCCCATGAAAATTATAATAAAGTAGAGGCAAAATTGTGTCAATTCCATTAATTTTTACGATATAATAACATTATAAAAATTTTTATAAAAAGTGAAGTGATTTTTATTTTTATACCGTCTTATATAACAAGCCGGCTTGATAATTTTATTTGAATACGGGAGGGAGAAATGGATTGTGAAAGCATTGATAACGACAGCATACATGACTTAAGCAGTTTAATCCGGCAGATTGCGGACGGAAGAACTGATTTATTTGAACGGATTGTTTTGGAATATCAAAGTCTTGTTTACACAGTCTGTTTCAACATCGTGAAGAACAGGCAGGAAGCCGAAAATATGGCGCAGGAAACGTTTCTGTCCGCGTTCTTGTCAATCAGAGCAAGCACCCAAATAAATAATTTAAAATCGTGGCTGTGCAAAATCGCGGCGAATAAATCTATTGATTTCAAGCGAAAACAATTAAATGCGGCTGCGCTGTATAATAAAGATATAACAGAAATTAATATTCCTGATAAAATCAACGTAGAAAATCAAATAGAAGATAAAATCAGAGATGAAAAACTAAGCGTAATTATATCGGGTTTGCCGGAAAAATACATAAACGCAATACGCGCGTTTTATTTTGAGCAGATACCTGTTAAGGAAATCGCAAAAATTTATAATCTACCTGAAAAGACTGTTGAAACGCAGTTATACAGGGCGAAAAAATTAATCAGGGAAAGGTGGGGCGAATATGGCGATTAATATTGACGAAGAAAAAACGGAATATATTATACAAAATTATATAGACGGGATTTACGAAAATAATCAAGATGAAAAGATTATAAACGATTATATTTTAAACAACAATGATTTCTTCGATATGTTTGTTGAAATAAGCGAACAGTCCGCTATACCCGTTCCCGAAAACTTTACGGCTTCGGTTATGCAAAAAATAAATGCGGTAAATTCAATAAAAACAGCAAAATCAATCAGAGTTATTCCGGCGTTAAGCAGGAAACTTCGGGCGGCGGTATGTTTTGCGAGCGCGATTGTTATAACGCTTTCGGCAGTATTCGGATTAAATTCAAAGATAATTGACTTTTTATCGTATAATTTGGATAAACTTGAAAAAATCGGCGAAATTTTTAATGTAATAACAAAATTTAAAATAAATTAAATTTTAATATGGGGAGATAATAAAAATGAAAAAAAACAGATTCCTGACGGTTATATTTTCTATAATTCCAGGCTGCGGACACATGTATCTGGGATATTTAAAAAAAGGTCTTGAGTTTATGACGATGTTTATGTTTTTCGCTTTTTTAGGCTGGTTTTTTGCCGGAGCTTTATACTATGGGTATGGAACTTCCGCAATAGGGGTATTTTTCCTGCTGTTCCTGCCGATTATATGGTTTTACCAAATGTTTGACGCTATGTATTCTATTTCGCAGATGCGCAGATTAGAAATTGAAATTCCCGAAGACGACGGGTTTTTTGTACCGGGTTTTTCAAATATATCGAATACGGATTCGCTTAATTTCTTCAGAAAACCTAAAATTGTTAAAACGATTGCGGTTATTTTAGTCTGTATCGGGGGATATGTTTTATTTATGAATATATCCGAGGGTATTTACAATATGCTGTACAATAGCACTTATGCAAATTCCCATAATCAGATATTATACAGAACTACGCATGACGTAATAACCCGGTATGTGCCGGCGGCGGCGATTTCAATAGGGCTGATTATTGGGGGCATACGCTTGCTGCGCGGAAATAAAAAAAAGAATAACGACGGCGAATAGATTTATAAACAGTAAAGGCGGGTAAATCCCGCCTTTACTGCGTTATCTTTTTAATCCGTTATAAAATCAATCTGTCTCATTCGGTTAATCACGGCGAGAAGTTCGCATTTGCGCGGCATATCGAGCCAGCGTTCGCACGCAAAAAACGTCGAATGAATAAAATCAAGTCCCTTGTCTTCGAGTTCTGAGTATAAATCGTCTATGCGTTTTTGTATGTCAGTAAAACTTTCTTTTGTTGAAATTTCCAAATGACGAAGTATATAGCCGATAGACGTAATTTGCGCGAAAGATATGATATTGTGCAGATTGCGTACGTCAATTTTTTCGTCGCCGATTATAATAAAGCCCATGTCCGAAATTTCAAGCCGTTCTGTGCCGCTGTATATTTCCTCGCTCTCATAGGGATACGATGTAAACTTTTCGGTTTTTAATTTTCGTCCGCAACGCCATTTTTGACCGGAATTTTCACATTCATGTAAAATTGCGCCTTTCGCGTTTATATAGATTTGTTTTGCCTGCTCGGTCGCGTTCAGCGCATGAAACTCGTCCATCATAATAATGCTGTCCGCGACTGATAAATATTCGCCGCTCCCTCCGACGACAAGTATTGTCGATATGCCGGTTTCGCCGTACAACTGACGCACTCTGTCTGTGAACGGCGTTATCGGCTCGCGTTTGATTAATTCTTTCATCATGTCGTCGCGTATCATAAAATTCGTCGCGCTTTTGTCCTCGTCGATTAAAAACAGTTTTGCGCCGAAGTTGGCGGCTTCCATTATATTAGCAGCCTGCGACGTGGAGCCGGATGCGTGCTCGGTGTAAAAGTGCGACGCGTCGCCGCCGTTCGGAAGCCATTTTATAAACGGCGACAGGTTCACGTTTTTCACGCTCCGTCCGTCCTCCGCCGATATTTTTATCGCTGTTTCGTCAGTGATGACAAACTCGCGTCCGTCGCCATTGACATGATTGTAAATTCCGGCTGAGATTGCGTCAAGAAGCGTGCTTTTGCCTGAATATCCTCCGCCTGTGATAACAGTCACGCCTTTTTTGATTCCCATTCCTCGCATTCCGCAAACTTCGATTTCGTCCTGCTCAGGCGATTTAAACGAGACTGCGTTTTCGGCGGGCAGGGGAGAGTTGCCTTTGCGAGGCAGTATCGCGCCGTTTGCGATAAATGCACAGTAATCGCTTTGTCTAAGCCATTCGCGGATTTCTTCCTGCTTTTTATTCAACTCGACTGCTTCACGCAGTTTATTCGCGTCAAATTCCAAGATAAACCAGTCAACAGTGTCGGGTAAATGTTTTGTCAACATTTGCAGTGATTTTTTGAAATTTTTAGACGGAAGTTGTACTTGTATCATAACATTAACGCAAAACTCCGGCAGTCTTTGATATTCCGGCGCGTCCTCATAAATCGACGGCACAGATATTGTAAAAACATTTCGCATTCTGTCATTTTTAAGTTTTTTGTTTCCGAGAAGCATATAATGCAATCTTTCGACGTCTTGAAAATAAACGCAATTACGTTTTACAACTTCGCCGCCGGGAGAATAAATATAATATTTCCCGGTTTCTTTTGCGGGGCGTTTGCGGTTTGTGATTTCGCCGTTTAGACAGTCAAGATATGGCTTAAACGCCCGTAAAATATAATCTTCGGCAGCAATATGACTGCAATCTTCCTTGTTTAGATTTAACATTTTTATAGGTATGCTTATTGTTACAGTCGGTTTATCGAGCGACAATTTGTGCGGACGCTCAAATGTAAAAGCAATGTCGTTATACCAATATGTGCTGTCATAGACAAATTCGGGGTCTTTATCAAGCGGAACAGGCCAAACTAACATTCGGCCATCGTACATTTCTTCGTATGTCGTTGAATTAGGGTTCATGTTTAACAGATAATCTTTTAATCTTTTCAAGTTATCAATCTCCTTTGAATAATAAATAAAATTTGTTAATTTGGGGATTTTCGCGTAAACAAATATATTATTCAGGCAGAGATTATTTTACGAAATATAAAAAAACACGCGCCCATAATGACGCGTTTGCGTAACGACTATGCCGTTATATCTGTTTCAACCAGATAACTAATCAGACGAAAACAGAAGAATGTTTCGCATACTAAAATCATTATAAAACAATATATTTGCAATGTTTATCATATAGACGGACACCTCTGCTTTCTATAAAATAGTTTTGTTAATTTTTAACGGAATTTATTATAACATATAATTCATATTTTGTCAAGGTAAATATTGATTATAAATAAAAATTTACCCAGCTTGAATTTATCACCCTTATAAGACGAACCGCATATTATATTATTAGACGTAAAACCAAAAACCGCGTCGAATACAAAATAAAAATGAAAAGCGAGAATTTTGCATAATGAACAATCACTATAATAACAAAGGATATAA
>WQYZ01000265.1 GCA_009780985.1 Oscillospiraceae bacterium
CGCCGGACAGCATTACTTACGTCGAATACGGCACAGGCAAGATGTATATGCTCAGCCCGTCGGATAAAACCGGATATTCATACCCTCTTGACAACGATGACACATACAAGAATTTCGGTCTGACAATTTCTATTTACCTCTACGCTTTTGAGGCATATAGAGCCCTCGGCGCAGCAAAAACCGGAACCGATCAAATAGCCGGACGCAAAACTACATGTTATACATACAGTTCAGACGGCACTGACTACAAATTCTGGATAGACGACGAATACGGTCTGACGCTGAAATCTGTAACGACGACTAGCACTGGAACAAGTACAATGGAAATTACGGAATTTAGAACTAAAGGCGTCACTTTATCTGACATGTCCGTAATCAGCGATTACACGATTCAGGATATAAATACAATGAATGATTAATTTAAGTTATAAGATATCTGACGGAATGTATACGGATTAAATTAGGGTACGGATTAAACATTAAATTTACAAATTGAAAGGAGTAAATTAAAATGAATATTTCATCAACAAATATGGCAGGCTCGATAAAATACAAACTGCGCGAACCAATGACGACGGAGGATCTTTATGCTCTTATGACAGATAAGTGGACAGCGGATCTGCCCGGTAAATTCAGGCTGAAAAAAAGCCTGTTCGGCAGTTACATACGATTTGATACGTATCTGACAATACAGCCGAGAATCAAAGTTAAAAACGATACTGTCAAAATTACGCGGGTTACCGTCCAAACAACGGTCGGGGGCATAGACTTGAAAGCGGCGTCTCAGGCAATTAAAACAATAAAGGACGGCGGCAATATGATGGATGTCATGCTCGGCGCTCCGGAATACTTTCTCAAAGTGTGCGCAGAGGTTGAAAAAATACTACAGGACAGGATAATATCATAAGTAAATAAAGTATTGCCTGACGCTTTAAATCAGGTATCAAACAAAAAATTTTAGGAGGAATTTTTCTAATGAAAACAACAAAAGCACGCGCAAATATGCGCAAAAAAGCAATCTCAATTATACTGGCAGTCATGATAATAATTGTGCTGCTCCCTGCGCTGCCGACGTTCGCAATATCAGACGCCAATAATGGCGATTGGAGCGCAAAAACCGCAACTCTCAAAAATACAAGCGAAGCCGAACTCATGGTACGCGTCGGCGATATTGACGCGTTAAATGACGTGAGTGCTATTGATAACGGCTACAATCCTTTCACCGCGAAAGATCAGCGTTCTCACAGCTATCCATGGAACTTGGAGCCCGCCGATCCTGCAGGGACTGACCGAATTTACGTTGGAAGCCGCTGGAACGGCGGAACTTTGGACGGCTATTCATCGAACTTTGCCACATACAAAAACGGCGGCAATCAAGGCGGCGCTTATGGCGACGGCGCGCTGTCAATCTCGTTTAATTACGACGCTTCAGGCATTTCCCTCAAAAACGTGCTGCTCCAGATTTGTATCGACGATTTTCAGGCGTTAAATTGGGGGAGCAATTTTACAGTGACTCTGAATGGTAAAGACGCGCCGTTTATTGCCGAGCTACTCAATCATGTCGACCAAACCGGACCGACGTCGTATATTATTTCGGCGGTTATTCCGTCTGGCTTTTACTCTGATATTTCATCCGGCAAACTCGTCGTTACGATTGACGAAACAACCGGAATAGGCGACGGATATGCCGTCGACTTCGCAAAATTGCTGATAAATTATAACGATAATCTGTTCACGGGCGAGTTCAGCGGCAAGACCGACCCCGGCGCAACCGTGCGGCTCTTGGGAACAAGTACGACAGTGACGGCGGGAAACGACGGTAATTTCACATTTAAGGCGATTCCGGGGCTGAACGCTGTCCGCGCATCAAAAACCGGATTCAAAGAAAATTATGATTACGGAATTGTTCTCTCTTCAGAAACTGAATGGCAGCCATACGTGCCGTTGTCTCAGGGCACCGGCAGTCCCGATATTGATTTTTCGAAATTTGCTTCTACCGCCGCATGGTCTAACGCTTCACAATGGGCGACTCCCGAATTACAGAAAGCAAGCGATATGGGACTGATACCTGATTCACTGAAAAACGCAGATCTGACAAAACCGATCACAAGAGCGGAATTCGCGGCTATCGCAGTGAAAGTCTACGAAACCCTGTCTGGCACGGCGGCTGCTCCCGCAGCGTCTAACCCGTTCACCGACACAAAGGACACAGACGTGCTAAAAGCGTACAACACAGGACTCATGGTAGGCGTATCGTCTAACACATTCGAGCCAAACACACTTCTGAACCGCGAGCAGGCGGCGACAGCTCTGACGCGCGTGCTCAAACGCGCGTATATACCCGGATGGACGTTCGCGACGGACGGCAATTACACGCTCAACTTCACACAGCCGGCGAAGTTCGCGGACGACGCGAACATATCGGACTGGGCGAAACCGTCGGTATATTTCATGGTGGCGAACGGCATACTGAGCGGGGTGGGCGGCAACAAATTCGCGCCGAAAAACGTAACGAGTTCAGACGAAGCTATCGGTTACGCGAATGCGACGCGCGAGCAGGCGCTTGTTATCTCTGTGCGCATGGTCGAGAACCTTAAAGATAAGACTCTCAACTATACTCAGTCTGCGACGCAGGCAACAACTCAATCCACGGCGGCAAATAGTAGCTTGACGCTTGCCGATATCAAAAAAGCTGCGCAGAACGCAGGTTATGACGTAACCGATGATTATTTCCCTGTGGATTCGAAACTCCCTCAGCCAGTAAACGGTATCGTTGTGAAATACACAAAAGATTATGCGACGGGCGGCACAGCCGAAGACGTTCAGGTCTACGAGTTCAAAAACAAAGCCGACGCCGATACTTTCGCGCAAAGTTTGACTGCCCCTGATGCGTGGGGCAATTACCGACCTGTGCAAAATGGCAGGTTTGTGGCGCAAATCTCGTATTCCGAGACAGGGACGTTCCACGACTGGTATTTAGATGAAAACGCAGTATTTGAATTGATACTTCAAATCGGCAAAACCAACAGTTAAACCGCAGAGCCTAAATTAGGAAGCGGCATTTTAGTAGACGCAATTTTTGCAATATTATAAAAAGCCTGAATTTATCGAAAATTCAGGCTTTTTGTCATCGTTTTTCCGGAATGATCTCTATCCAGTAGCCGTCGGGGTCTTCTATGAAGTATAAGCCCATGCTTTCGTTTTCGTAACATATACAGCTCATTTTCTCATGCAGCGAGTGAGCTTCTTTTATGTCGTCAACAACAAAAGCTATATGCGATTCATTGTCGCCGAGATTATACCCGCCGTCTTTGTCCCGCAGCCATGTCAGTTCAACCTGGTGCGAAGTCGAGCCGTCCGATATGAATGCAATTTCGAAACTGCCGTCGGCGGACTTATGACGGCGAGCTACTTCCATTCCCAAAGCATTTTTATAAAAATCCAACGATTTCTCCAAATTGCACACATTTATATTGCTGTGCGCCAATGTGAATTTCATAAATTATTCTCCTTAATCATTGTTATATTTATACTCTAATATTTTATCCCGTCATTGCCGGGAAAGTGCATCGGAATTATTCTGTCCGGCGCGACGATTTCCCTGAAATACTGTATACCGCGTGCGGCATTCCGACCTAATCGCGGATCTTCAGGAATGAATGCCACATCTATTTTTTGTCCGGCGAGTTTCCGTATAATACTGAGATAGTTTTCTTCATATTCAATTAATTCTTCGGGAGTTGATTCGGCTTCCCAGTACCAGTCGTTCAAATCTCCTGCATGAAATATTACAGAATTGCCTGTCGTTACTAAAAAAGATACGCCCTCGTCAGTTGAACTGTATATTTTTATTTTAACCGCGCCGCCGAATATATAAAAATCGTCACCCTCGCGAACCATTATTATTTCCGCATTATTCAAATTATGCGGAACGGTACACCCTCTGTCGAGAACATATGTGATTTTGCCCCAACTGCGCCAATCGAATATCTTTTTATTATAATGGTCAGGGTGTTCGTGCGATACAAACACGCACGTACTTTTATTTTTGAAAATTTCCGGAGTTATGATATTATTTTCGTCCGTGAAGTAATCGAAAATCAGATTATACTGCGGCAGTCCGACCAAAAAACCGCTGTGACCTATACAGGTTATTTCCATTTTCCCGTTTTTCCTTTCGCGTATTTAGTTATTCATATATATTTTTATGCGTCTATCTCGAAAAGTCTTGACTTCGCATTGAATATCAGATATAATTAGTTTACAGATTTTATATAATACACAGGAGTACGGCATGATTAAGGTTTCACATTTGGGATTTGAAGAAATTCTAATATTGGAATATCCCGTGAGTAAAGATAATCGAGGTATATCGGTTCGCACTTTCTCAAAAAGGGAATTAAACGAAATTGGTATTGATATTAACTTTGTTGAAGAAGTTTTGTATTGCCCGCAACAAAAGAATACTCTATATGGAATTCATTTTCAAAATCACCCAAAAGCGCAAACAAAACTTGTATATTGTACAAAAGGGCGAATACTTGATTTTGTGGTTGATTTGAGAAAAAGTTCTGATACATATAAACGGTGGGTTTGCGTCGAATTATCGCCTGCAAATAGGAAGCAGGTATATATTCCGGTCGGCTTTGGGCATGCCGCTTTGACTTTGGAAAATGATACAAATATTGTTTTCAAGATAAGTGAATATTTTGATTCATCTTTATCCAAAACAGTGAAGTTTGATGATGTTGATTTGAATATTAAGTTTGACATAGTAAACCCCATATTGTCTCAGCAAGATAAAGATGCACCGTCACTTAAAGAGAGCGACTGTAATTTATAAAATTGAATAATCATTACAATTACAACAAGAGTAATTAAAAATAATTATGCCTTATAACTATTACAACTAACCCTGTTATTTCGCCATATTCAAATATCCGCAATGGTACGAAACAAGACCGCTAATATCAAATGTTTTGGATTTTTCAAGCGACTTGCGCCCAAGCTCCATATCATAGGTATGCTGTGGATTCGGTCCGGTCATTTGCCCGTCTTTGATATTCAAGGCGTCGCCGCCGACCATAATCCGGCTCTCGCGCAGATACAGGCACATATGCCCCGGCGTATGTCCGGGCGTGTAAACTACCTCAATCCCGCCGCAAAACGGCAGAACATCCCCGTCTTTTACGGTTTGGTTTACGGTTATATTCCGGTTCGAAAATCCAGCCTTCAGCATATCGCACCACGCCTTTTGCTCGTCTGGTAAACTGTCATATTTTTCAAGCATTGCCGCCAATTTTATAGGCGTCTTGCGCCCGTCGATATACGGAGCTTCCTCAACGTGCGCTATGACTTTTGCACTCGGCGCGAGATTTAATAAATCCGTTACGCATCCTGTGTGGTCAATATCCTGATGCGTAAGGATAATTTCCGTTATATTTTCCGCACTAAATCCGGCGTCGGATACAGCCTGTTTTATAGCTTCGGTTTGACCGGGTAATCCTGCGTCCATCAAAACTAGATGACCGCCGTCCCAAACTAATGTCGGGTATATAAAAGTGCCGTTACCCGCAATTTCAAGCATTTCTACGTTATTCGCTATTTTCATTTACATTCCTCCTGAAAATCTTTTATTTTATAAATATTTATTTTTTAATTATACA
>WQYZ01000266.1 GCA_009780985.1 Oscillospiraceae bacterium
AACTCCGCTACATACGAAGACCATATCTCAGAGGGCGCCGCACTTATACTGAAAAGGCTGAACGAGGCTTACAGGGACGACCCGCACTCGCGCAGTGACGCCATGCTGGAGCTAACGTCGGCGACGCGTGCGTACAGGGATGTATACATCGAAATCGGCATGAAAATCGGCGCACGGTTGTTATCTCAGCTTCTCTTTCTCGACGATTAAAACCTGAAGTATATAAACGGATTATATGCGCCCTGCATAAGCACAACTATACACGTAATCAGCGCCGCAGCGGACGCAATATCTATTGCAAACACCGCTTTGCCGTTTTTTACCAAAAATTCTTTTATCTTTCTTGAAATCGGCATCGCGCATATTATCCCCGCAATCATCATAACTATGTGCATAGGTTTTATCAAACCGTTTTGCGCAAGTTTCAGCATACTGCCCCAGCCATGCGCCCCAAACATTCCCGACAGTATCGCGCCGATTTGCGGAACGGATTCAGCCCGGAATATAATCCAGCCGAACATAAATGCGGCTATTGCGTAAACATGATTTAAAACGGGTATTTTTAACAGATTATTCTGCAAAAACGTCTTTTCTATAATCAACAGCACGCCGAAATAAACGCCCCACAAAACAAACGTCCAGTTCGCCCCGTGCCAAAGTCCGGTTAAAAACCACACTATCATCATATTTAAAATCCAGCGCGCAGTTTTCACACGGTTTCCTCCGAGAGGAATATAGACATAATCCCTGAAAAATGTCGAGAGAGACATATGCCATCTGCGCCAGAAATCTGTTACGGATTTTGCTATATACGGATAGTTGAAGTTTTCGAGATAATGGAATCCCATCATTTTGCCGAGCCCTATCGCCATATCCGAATACCCGCTGAAATCGTAATATATCTGCAGAGTGTATGCGATTACGGCAAGCCACATTCCGATTCCGCTGATTGAATCCGCAAGTCCGCCGGTGTATTTTGCGAGTATGTTGTCGCAGATTTCCGCCATTGTGTTTGCTATCAGGATTTTCTTTGCGAGACCCGCTGTAAATCTGCGCAGACCGTCGGCAAATTCGTCCATACTCTCAACCCTGTGCTCAAGTTCGTACTCTATTGTCTGGTATCTTACAATCGGACCTGCTACAAGATGGGCAAATCCAACTAAATATGTGCCGAGAAATAACATGTTCCTCTGCACTTTGACTTTTTTATTATACACGTCCACAACATACGATAAAATCTGGAAAGTGTAGAAAGATATTCCTATCGGCAGGGGAACATTTATATTGACGTGACCTAATCCCAATATTCCCGTAAACGAATTTACAATAAAACCCGCGTATTTGAATATGCCGATTAGCGTAAGATTTACGACGATTGTGAAAATCAGCATATATTTCGCGCTTTTGGGCTGATTGTCAGACTGGTATCTGTCTATCAGAACCGCGAAAAAATAGTTTGCGAAGATAGAAAAAATCATCAGAAATATATAAAACGGTTCTCCCCATGCGTAGAAAAACAAAGAGAATCCAAGCATAATAAAATTTCTGTGAGCTCTTTTTTTCGCCAAATAATACGCTATAAAAAACAGCGGCAGGAAAAAGAACTGAAACGGCAGGCTCGAAAACAGCATATGATTTATTTCTCCCCGAATATTTATTTATTCTGCATTATCTCGTTATAATATTCCCGAGCGGGTCATCGTTATATAAGTTAAACATAATCCTGTCCGAAAATTGCATAAACAGCACGTCCGTAATACCGTTCTGCTCAATATAGTCGTTGTAGTTCAAATTTTTATTATCCCACGGATAAAACAAGAACGTCTCGTCAAAATTCGCCGCAATCAGCCACGCCGATCCCCATGTATATGAATCCCCTATTATCAGCAGTTTTCTTCCCGTATGATTGTCGGGATATATATAGTGATACGGATGACTGTAATAATTTGCGTAGTGGTCTGCGTAAAGACTTTTGTCAAACTTGCCTGCCTCATATGATCTCGACTTATCCGTAACTTTAGCGTGCGGGTCCTGTCTTGGCAAGGTTATATCCATAACGCTGAACGTTTCGTAAAAACGCGGAAACGACGATATGCTGTCCGCAGAACCTCTCATTTGAACGTCCGGATATGTGATAAGTCCGTTTAACGGAATAGGCTGACCTATTACCGGCGTGACTTTATTCATCATGTTTATAATATCGCAGTAGCCGCTGTACGCGCCCATTGCCGACCAGTGATGGTCTGTCTTGAAAACTCTTTCAAGCCTCTTGTCCAAAGTGCTGATGTCAAACGCCATTTTTCCTGTGGCGTTCTCTATCCTGCTCATAAATTCGTCCAAATACGGCTTGGTTGAAATTTCGTTGGGAATAATCTCCGTAAAATAATCCGTATCCTGCATTCTTGTGCCGACATATAAATAAAAGTTGGCGTTTGACAAGGCAGTCGCGGCGGCTATCCTGTTGACCTCCGGAATCTGTTTTTCCATGTTTCTGCGGAGAGTTGACTCCGGAGGCGAAAGAGCCGTATCCATAAAATCATACGGTTGTATGGCGTAATATCTGTGAAGTCCGTCGTCTTTCACCATCATAACCGAAAATTGCACTGCTTCCGTTGCAGGTTCGGTGGAATTCTCATCTATCCCTGCATTTTCAGCAGTATTTCCTTGAAGCATGTCTGCTGAATTTCCGGAATTTTTAGAAAGCAAATCGACAAAAGACATCTGCATATCCGAGCTTGAGCTTTTAAGCATAATGACAATATTGCCGTACATCGGCAGATAATTTGTATATAACGAATCAAGCGCGGCTTTGCCTTTTTCTATTCCGTTCAAAACGCCCGCAAGCGGCACGTTTTCATAGACTTTTTCCGGATCTTTATAATTTTTTATGTCCTCGATTTTTAGCGCTCCCGTTTTAGACAAAACATAACTCAGAGGACACCATATAAACAAAAATAAAAATATAGTAGCAACTACAATTATATATATTCTGTTCCGCGAATTCAATAATTTCATGTAGATAAATCCGTTTATTTGTAGGGGCGACCCCGTGTGATCGCCCGCAAATTTACACCGTTTTGCGTTTCCCAACGGGCGACCACACGGGATCGCCCCTACAATATCAAAATTTTTACAGTGCGATATTCGGCACTTCAATCGCAGTAGATTTTGTCATGGATCTGACCTCGTCTGCGGTTAATTCCCTGCCGAGATTGCTTGACAGGAATATGCCCTCCTGCAAAAGCGACGTTTCAAGCGCGATTTTTGCCGTCGGCAATAATTCGCAGCGTCCAAGAAGCGCGTTTACCCAATGCTGCTGCGAAGAATCGCACAGGGAATTTTCCGGGTGGACAGTGTGGTTTCTGTAATTCATCGCGCCTAAATCAATTTTTTCGTCTACCTGCATATCCTCTCTCAGCGTATGATAGCTGAGCGGGTCGAACATCAAACCGCCTCTGTCGCCGGCAATCATCGACTGTCCGAGATGTCCCATATGTATCGCCCACGATTCGATAACGTCGAGGGTCATATTCTTTTCATACACAGCATATCCTGTGCCGAGTTCTTCAACATCGAAACCGCTCTCGATTTTTCTCTTTTCATCGACTTCGACTTCCTGATATACTTTGCCGACTACCCTTTCAAGTTTCGGAAGTCCGGTTAAATACAGCAGCTGAGACATTCTGTATACGCCCATGTCAAACAATGCGCCATGGCTCGCCGTATGACTGTTGACAAACTCTTTTGTAGCGTAACCATCCACAAACGGTCTCCCTCTTCTTCTGAATCCGGTTGAACGCACATGATATAACTTACCCAAATAACCTTTGTCGATATAAGTTTTTGCAGCTTTTGTCGCATCTTCATAAAGCAATGCGAGCTGTATATGAAGTTTTTTGCCGGCTTTCTGCGCGGTTTCATACATAGACAAAGCGTCGGCGTAAGCTCCCGCCATAGGCTTTTCGCAGTACGCGTGTCTGCCGGAATTTAACACGGCGTTTGTGACGGGCGCGTGCAGGTTGTTATGCAGACAGACGTCCACAGCGTCTATATCGTCTTCAAGAAGCATTTTGCCAATGTGTGTAAATCTCTTTTTTATATCGTATTTGTCTCCGATATAATTCAGCCTTTCCTCGTTTATATCGCAGATAGCGACGATTTCGCAGTCATTTATCGCTTTGTAATTCTGAATATGCGTTTCACCGATTATGCCGTTTCCTATTACGGCTACGCGGGCTTTATTCATAAAAAATTCTCCTCCGTTTTTTGTTTATATTAAATAATAATTTATTGCCGTTTTTCATACTAATTATATAACATAATAAAAAAAATTACAACTCATTTTTATAATATTACATAAAATTTACAAAAGAAATTTCGAATCTGTCATTTCCCCAATAATAGCAGCGCATTATATACGCTGTCGTTCATTTTATTCAGCATGCCGTCGAAAAACCATACGGAAATCGGCGCGCTGATGAGCATTATAATAATCCCTACAAAAATTTTAAGCTGAACGCCCACAACAAAAACGTTTATCTGCGGCACCGCCCGCATGATAATCCCTACGCCTGTTTCCGCCACCAGCTCCGCCGCTAATACCGGAAATGCTAATTTTAAACTCAAAATCAGTATATCTCCGAACAATTTCATCAGATACATTCCTATATCCGCATTGAAATACAGCGAATTTACGGGCGAAATCTTAAACGACAACATCAGAATATTTATAAGCGTAATATGCGAATTTGTCAGGAAAAACATCAGCATCAATGCCACGTTATAAAAATTCCCCGACAGCGGCATTTGAATATTACTCGCAGGGTCGTACATTTTCGACATGCCCAATCCCATTTGAATATCCATCATTTCTCCTGAAAGAGACACCACCGAGAAAAACATATTCACCACAGTTCCGATTAAAAACCCGAACACAAACTCTTTTATCAGCAATAAAGCCGCCATGACAATATTGCTTGTATCGGCGGATATGCTCGTATCCATTTGCAGCAATGCAAAAACCGCAAGTACAAAAGCGATTGCCGCCCTTGTAGTTGCGGGGATATTTCTTCTGCCGAATATGGGGTTAAAAACGACAAATCCTGTCACTCTGCACAGAACAAATGCAAATATATCAGATTTTTCAAAAATTGCGTTCAGCATTTTAACACCATTTATTTTTTTCACATAAAATTCAATATATTCTGAAAAGTCGAGATTACATACTCTTTCATAACCGTCATCATCCACGGCGCAAGCAGAATCAATATAATGCCTATAACTATAAGTTTGGGCACAAACGTCAAAGTCTGCTCGTGAATCTGAGTTGCCGCCTGAAATACTGAAATTATCAACCCCACCCCAAGACTGACTAATAAAAGCGGCGCGGATAATTTCATCGCGACTATAAATGCCGCGCGCAATACGTCCACTATCGCCTGTTCCGACATACTACTTCCCTACTTCCTATTTATTTTTTATTTTATTTATTAAAACGGTTAAGTTTGTACAGATTCGACAAAACACCCGGCTCTGCGGAGCCACCCTCTTTACTAAAGAGGGCAAATAAAAGACGCGAAAGACTCTTTAACCCTGCAAGGAAAAACGCACTTAGCCCCTGCCCTCTTTAGTAAAGAGGGTGGCTCCGCAGAGCCGGGTGTTTTGTC
>WQYZ01000267.1 GCA_009780985.1 Oscillospiraceae bacterium
CCTTTTGCGGGAAGCGACTGCTTTTTCGGTTGATTCCATTTCGCTTCATTCATGGGAACGGGTTCTTTGTCGAATCGAATTTTAGTTTGAGCCTTGTTTTTGCTTTCGTCGTAATAACGCTCCTTGACTTTTTTCTTTTTCGACGGTTGCTTGTTGCGGGCATTGTCACGCTGTTTGTTATATTTATCTCGTTTACGCTCCAAACCGGATATTTTTTTATTTCGTTTTTTGACTATCTTTTCCTCTGTCGGTTTACCGTCCATACATTCACACCCCTGTCTCGGATAATTTAGTCGTCATTATCCGGTAAGTTTCGGTTTCCTTGGGGTATCTATCGACGAATGGAATTATGGTATTGCCGTAGAAAATAAGACCTTCTCCGGCGTTCGCCTGCGTGACATAACTCAACTGGTGCGGCGATATGCCAAGCTGTTTTGCCAGTATCTGCCTGTCACCGCCCGCCTGATTCAACATGAGGACAAAATCTGAATTCTCAAATATATTTTCTATCTCCCGCGACGAAAGCAAATCCTTGACATTCTGCGTGATTGCCGTCGGTATGCCTCCCCATTTCCTAAAACGCTTCCATATTTCCACCGAATATGCCGCAGTCTGCTCCTCTTTCAGAAGCAGGTGAAATTCGTCTATATAGAACCAAGTTGTTTTTTTCGCGGCGCGGTTAACGGTAACACGATTCCATACGGCATCCTGCAATATCAGCATACCGAGCTTTTTCAACTGCTTGCCGAGTTCCTTTATATCGAAGCAAACGAGTCGGTTATTCATATTCACGTTGGTACGGTGGTTGAACACATTAAGCGAACCTGTTACATAGATTTCAAGCGCGGTTGCGATATTCTGCGCTTCCGGTTCTGTTTGCTTGCGGAGCAGATTATATAAATCCTCCAGTATCGGCATTTTATCAGGGAGCGGGTCTGCGAGGTATTCGCGGTAAACAAGACGGACGCAGCGGTCTATGATTGTTTTTTCTGTGGGCGCAAGCCCCTCTTTGCCGCCGATAATGAGTTCGCAGAGCGACAAGATGAAGTCTGATTTCAATGTGAGCGGATTTTCGTCGTCTGCGTAGTCTGCATTGATGTCCATCGGATTTATATACTGCGTACTGGTCGGCGACAGTTTTATCACCTGACCGCCAAGCCGCGAAACGACGGGGAAATACTCGGATTCGGGGTCTGCGATGATAATATCATCATCGGTAATTAAAAACACGTTGATTATTTCGCGTTTCGCCGCGAATGATTTACCGCTTCCGGGCGTTCCGAGAAATAGACCGTTCGGATTCTTTAATTGCTTGCGGTCTGCCATAATCATGTTATTTGACAGAGCGTTCAGTCCGTAGTACAACGCCTGACCGTCCATGAACAGTTCGCAAGTCGTAAACGGCACAAATATCGCAGTGCTGCTGGTCGTAAGACTGCGCTGTATCTCGATTTGATTTATCCCAATCGGCAGACTGCTCATCAGTCCCTGCTCCTGCTGCCAGTCAAGTCTTTTCAAGGCGCAGTTATGCTTCTGGGCGATACCCGCCGCCGCGAACACCGTATTTTCAAGGTCGTGTTTTTTCTGAGAGGTATTAAGTACAATAATAGTGACCAAAAACATACGCTCGTTGCGCGATTGCAGTTCTTTCAGTATATTTTTCGCCTCGTCGCCGTAAGTGGCTATATCGGTAGGTATCACGTCCATGTCATATCCCGACCGCACAGCTTTTTTCTGCTCGTTTATCTTCATAGCGTCCAATTCCGTGATTTTACGTTTGATTGTCTTGATAGCCTCAGCTTGGTCGATTGATTTTATATGCAGATTTACTGTGATAGCGTTATTCATTTCCAAATAGTCCGCTAACAGTCTGTCCGAGAGTTCCGGAGCGATTATCTGTATATAACTGACCGCGCCGATTGTCGTACCCATGCTGAAAGTCTTGCCTCCGCGAAAATCGAACGAAGTCGGGGCGATGAAATCTTTTGTCGATAATCCCGTTTCGGGCAATGTATTCCAGTCAAATTGAAATATATCTTTACCGTCGGGGTGAAGCTGCCCGTGCAGGACGGCAAGACGCTCCGCGCCGTTCAACGACATAGCCTTAACCCCCAGAGCCTTGAAATTGCCGATTATATCGGCTTCGATGCGTTCAAGTTTCGGTTTAGCTTCACGTAGCGACGATGCTTCTATGCCGAATGTGATATATTTCTGCTTCACTAACCCGTTGTTACCTTTGGCAAGCTGATTTTTCAACATATCGACGTATTCTCGCCGGATTGAATTGTAATCGTCCTCGCGTTCGGGAATGTCTATCGCCTGCTCAAAATCCTTTATATTCCCGTATTTATTTATAAATGAGAGCTGTACGCTTATAGTGCTGTCAAAATAGTTCAGGAAACCGCAGTAACTATCGAAAATCTGCGTTTTATCTTCGTTCTGGGCAAGCTGATAGTTTATATCCGAAAAAATGATTGTTTTTGTATATAACTTGTCGTTGACGCGGCATATACCGTCTTTATACATCTCGCGGTACGGTATAGACTGCTGTGCCGTCTGCGGTGCGGTCTTTTTGCCGAAGATTAATGAAAAGAACCATGAGAGCAGAGAGGCAAAAAATCCGCCTTTTTTCTGCTGCTTGTGATTTGCAAGATTTATTACTGCCTTTATTTTGGTTTTTATATCTTTTTTATTTTTTGTCGTCTGTTTTGAAGCCGCTTTCAAATATTTTTCCTGATGACGCCGCTTTTTCGCTTTCGCCAAATATTTTTCCCTCCTGTTCTATCACATGATAAAAATTTTCTGTTTTGTACGGGCGAACGGGCGGATAATACCAATTTGCCCGTATTATATTTAACAGTATCTTTTCGGCGGGTAAGCCGTCTTTTTCGTACATGGCGATGAAAAAGGCGGGGAGCATGAGAATAATCATCACCATGACCGCCGCCGTGTTACCGATAATACTTTTGGTAAGAAAATATGTCGGTACACCTATTACCGCCGCCGCGCCGAAGCATATTAGCTGTCTTTTTGTGAGATTAAAAATGACTTTGCTTTTTACTTTCGTCAAATCTTTTGGTACTGAAACGTATGCCATTTATAAATTGCCTCCAATCCAATTTTTAATATTTACAATATTTTATTATAATCCTTATTTATTTGGATAAAAAAGGCAGGGTTTTATTTTCAAAAACCTTGCCTCATACGTATTATATTAACTAATCTTGTATTAACTAAGTTGTCTAAATTTTAAAGTCACCCTGCTTAATGCTTATAATCGATAGGTCACGACATTTGTTTATTCTTACAATGTTTACAGATTTTTACAGTTGTTTCACCTTGTATTCGGTTCATATACTTTAACTCGTGTTCTGCCGCACCTCGGACAAGTCCCGCGCCATAATTTTATAGCCACTTATTTTTTTCTTATCGGAAACCACATTTCTATACCCATTGGGTAATACGCTTCAAATTCCGGCGCGTTTACCTTTTCGTATTCGGACGTAGGAAACCATTCAGCCCAAATTCGTCTCCGAAATTCCTGCATATTTATATCACTCGGCATAGTAAAAATAGCCCATGTCAGTGCAGGAACGGCGATTTTTGTGAATTTTTCTGGGATTTCAAGCCCTTTAGGCGAAAAATAACACACCATATACTTGAAACCCTCGTTGGAATTGTCGGAATAATCATATAAAGCCGCGTGTAGGTTTGCGTCAGACGGACGCCCTAATACTGCATTAATCGCGTCGCCACTTTTTTCGTTTGCAAATTTATTCCAAAAATTCGGAACGTCCTCAAATGGCTTTTCATAGCTTATTTCCCCGCATACTCCGAACATTTCAAAGGCTTCTCTTTGTACAATGCGATAATTCATCTCGATATCTCCTTTCATTGATATTTGGAAAGTCATTCGGGGATAGGCTTTTAGAGAAACTCCCGTATCGCGCGCAGATACCGGCATTACCCCATGAAGATTCTTAAACGCCCGCGTGAACGCGTCCGGCGATTCATATCCGTATTTCATAGCTATGTCAATCACTTTTGTATCTGTCGTCTGCAATTCAAACGCGGCAAGCGTCAGCCTCCGGCGGCGGATATATTCCGACAATGCCACGCCGGTGATAAACGGAAACATACGTTGAAAATGATACGTAGAACAGCAAGCCAACTGCGCTATTTTATCATACGAAATATGGTCTGCCAGATTTGATTCAATGTAATCCATAGCGGCATTCATTCTATCAAGCCAATCCATAAAAATCCCTTCCTTCGAGATAAATTATACCACGAAAGCAAATTGTGTACCCTGCATTTGTTGCACAAAAAAGTCGAGTGAGATGAACAAAACATAAACTTTATAATATATACGCTGATTTCTACAACAGCGTACAAAATAATTTTTATCTGTGGCTATTATAACATGAAAAATAAAACGAATAAAACATTATTTTTTTAATTTTATCGTGTTCATATATCTGCAAAACTTAAAATATGCGTTATTACGTCAACAGTCCAGCCGTTTCCGATACACTTATATCGCTGTGTGTTGCTGATGTTCACGGTTTTTCCGCTATCGTCAATACCGAAAGCAGTATAGTTGTCGGGCAAAGTTTGACAGCGTTCGGTTTCGACAGGCGTTAGTTTACGGATAATATAATCGCCGTCCGGTAAGTCCACTTTATACAGTCCGACTTTACCGCCGCGTCCGCCGTCGTTAGCCATGAGCGATACGCTTTTGCCCTGTATGCTGTAAATCCGATTGCCCTGACCGCCTGTGCCGTAAGAACCGACGCGGACGGGTTCGTAAACCATTTGCCGTTTACCAGCCTGACTTAACGGGCGGGTATGATTTCCGCTTTTATAGTAACAAGCGTCTATGCAATAGGATTTATTCCTTGCTGTCACACCTGTTTCCAATATATCCTGCAATAATATCCTTTTATCGTCAGGTTGTGTTACACCTCTAATATTCGTCCAGTACAGCCGTTTCCGGCTCTGCGCCGATAAAAGAGCGGAATTGATTAATATAGGCTTAACTCCGAGTTCTTCGGAAATATATCGCTTGATATTCTGCGGCATTGACGCTACGTTTTCATATAGGAAGTAACATGGAGAAATGACCCTCACCGCTTCCACAAACCGCATAAACAGTTTCCAGCCAATACCGGACTTGTCAACCTCGCGGTTCGCACTTCGCGCACATGACCAAAATGTACACGGCGAGCCTCCAATCACAATGTTATACCCCGCGAAACGTCTAAAATCCGCGTCAAAAACATTGCCGCATTGCTGTATATCGGGATAATTATATCGGCTGACCGCTTTTGCGTATTTGTCTATCTCAAACGCCGAATATGAATTGACGGTAATCCCTGCGCGGTCAAGGGCGACACGTCCGCAGGAAATACCGTCAAATAATGACACTACATCTATTTTCTGATTCAAATACCGCCCTCCTGTCTTTTTCATTTGATTTACATATAATCAAAACCTTTAATCAAAATCATCGCCTATATCGTTGGGATTGAGAAGCAGCCTGCCAAGCTCGATAAGTTCAAACAAAGCCGCCGTATTAATAGGCAC
>WQYZ01000268.1 GCA_009780985.1 Oscillospiraceae bacterium
ATAAAGGTGTTGGGAGGAATTTATTTTGGGAAGAATAATTGCTATAGTTAACCAAAAGGGCGGTGTTGGGAAAACGACTACCTCGGTTAATTTAAGTGCAAGCATGGCGAAAATAGGGAAAAAGATACTTGTTGTTGACATAGATCCGCAGGGTCACACAACAAACGGACTTGGAATAAGCACAAAGAAACTGGATTATACTACATATCAGGTTATTATAGATAATATAGATATGGAAAAGGCGATTATTAAAACGGATTATAAAAATTTATATATATGTCCGGCGGATATTGATCTTGCCGGAGCAGAGGTTGAGCTTGTAGGAAAAAATAAACGTGAATATCAGTTAAAAAGCGCATTAGAAAAAGTTAAAGATAAATTTGATTACATATTTATTGACTGCCCGCCTTCATTAAGCCTTATTACATTAAACGCGTTAACGGCGGCGAACGGCGCGATAATTCCGGTACAGTGCGAATATTACGCGCTTGAAGGATTAAGTCGGTTAATAAGAACTATAAAAGAAATAAAATATGGATTAAATCCAGAGTTTGACATAGAAGGCGTATTGCTGACAATGTTTGACACGCGGACAAACCTTTCCATAATGGTTGCGGATGAAGTGAAAAAATATTTCCCGAAAAAAGTTTATAAAACTGTAATCCCGCGTAATGTCAGATTAAGCGAAGCGCCGAGCTACGGTCAGCCGATAACGGAATATGATCCGTATTCACGGGGAGCAGAGTGCTATATGGAGCTTGCGAAAGAAGTAGACAGAAGATAGGAGAAAAAGCATGGTTAAAAGAGGACTGGGGAAAGGCTTAAATGCGCTTATCGAAATGAATGAAAATGGGCAAAATGAAATAATGGAAATGAAGATTACAGATATTGAACCCGATAATATGCAGCCGCGTAAAGATTTTGATCAGGAAAAATTAACTTCGCTTTGTGATTCTATAAAAAAATATGGAGTTATACAACCCATTATAGTTACAAGAACAATCTATGGGATGTATAAAATTATAGCCGGCGAGCGGCGTTGGCGTGCGTGCAAAATGGCCGGAGTATCAACGGTTCCTGTTATTATAAAGGAATATTCAAAAGAAGAAAGCGCGGAAATCTCTTTGATTGAAAATTTGCAAAGAGAAAATTTAAATCCGATTGAAGAAGCGGCGGGGTACAAGCGTTTGATGGATGAATTTGGATTGACGCAAGTTCAAATATCGGAAAAAATGGGGAAAAGCCGTTCGGCGATAGCGAATACACTAAGACTGTTAACGTTGCCGGAAAATATAAAAGATATGGTCATATACGGCGAGTTATCAAACGGACACGCGCGTACGATTTTAGCCATAACTGACATTGGGGTACAAAATGATATAGCGCAAAAAATTATAGCAAATGATTTAAGCGTGCGGCAAACGGAGAAACTCATAAATGATTTTGAAAAGGATAAAGATAAAGAAAAAAAGACAAAAAAAGATAAAAATTTAATAGCTCAGTTGATTGAAATACAAGAAAAGTTTCAAAAAAAGTTAGGAACAAAAGTAAAAATAATATCCGGAAAATCGGGAGGAAAAATACAGATAGAATACAGTGATTATGATGAATTGGAACGGCTGAGCGGAATGATGTTGTAAATGTTTCACGTGAAACATTTTAAGAATGGACGAATGGGCACGGAGGTTTTAAGGATGGAAGGGAAAATGTCGAATGAGAAGGGCGCAAAATATTTTTGGGTTTATATTTCAATAATCCTTGTAGCTGTTTTTGTTTTTATCTATGTATTTTCCTTAATCCAGGAAGATGCTAAAAACAAGACGGAAAGTTTGCAGGGACAGTTGCATGAGCAAAAAGTGTTTGCGGACGGTCTTGTAGGTATTGCCGAGGAGAATGAGGAATTGAGAACGACTGTTAATGATATGAAAACTGAAATAGAACAGTTGCGTGCGGAGATAGAGCTATTGAAACAGCAAGCAAATTCGCAGAATAAAGGGGATTAATTGACATATGATTGATATAAAATTACTCAGGCATGATATTGATTTTGTAAAGATGTCACTGTCAAGACGCGGTGGAGTTTATGATCTTGACGGGTTTTTAAAATTGGATAAAAAACGGCGCGAGCTGCTTTATATGTCGGAAAACTTAAAAAATAAACAGAATGAAGTCAGTAAAAAAATACCGGGGTTGAAAAAAGAAGGTAAAGATATAAGCGGAATATTTTCTGAAATGAAAGAAATATCGGAAAGTATAAAAAAATACGACGATGAAATAAGAAAAACAGACAGTGAAATTGAAAAAATATTATTAACAATTCCCAATATTCCAAATGAAAATGTACCGGATGGGAACACGGACGACGACAATGTGGAGGTAGCCCGGTTCGGGGAGCCACGGGAATTTAAATTTGAACCTAAAGCGCATTGGGATATTGGACAGGAGCTTGGGATTTTAGACAGCGCGACAGCGGCAAAGGTTACCGGCGCGCGATTTACTTTTTATAAGGATTTGGGCGCGAGGCTGGAAAGAGCGGTTGTAAATTTCTTTTTGGATACGCATACTAAAAGGGGATATACCGAGGTTTTCCCGCCGTTTTTAGTTCACCGAAACAGTATGATCGGAACGGGACAGCTCCCAAAATTTGAAGAGGATGCTTTTAAGATCGCCGGAAGTGAGCTTTTTTTAATTCCAACGGCGGAGGTGCCTATCACGAACATGTTTCGTGATCAGATATTGGACGCGGATGATTTACCGAAGCATTATGTCGCTTACAGCGCGTGTTTCCGGTCAGAAGCGGGCGCGGCGGGGCGCGATACGCGCGGGCTTATAAGGCAGCATCAGTTTAATAAGGTTGAGTTGGTCAAATTCTGTGAGCCTGAAAATTCTTATGATGAACTGGAAAAGCTGACGGAGGACGCGCAGTATGTATTAAAATTATTGGAGCTTCCGTACAGAGTCGTGAAAATATGTATCGGCGATTTGGGCTTTGCGGCCGCGTTTAAATATGATATTGAGGTCTGGATGCCGAGCTACAACCGTTATGTTGAGATCTCATCGTGCAGTAATTTTGAGGATTTTCAAGCGCGTCGGGCGGGTATAAAATATAAAAAGGATATTAAATCAAAAGCTCAGTTTGTTCATACATTAAACGGTTCGGGCGTTGCGGTCGGAAGAACAGTCGCCGCTATTTTGGAAAACTATCAAAATAATGATGGCAGCGTGTCGGTTCCGGAGATTTTGATACCGTATATGGGGACGGATATTATAAAATAGTCAAAACTGGAAATAAATTACATATAAGCGAAATATGGCGTTAATTGTCGAATTATATCGATTTATAGGAGTGATTGCTTGGCTAAGGACAAAATATATGACAATGACAGTATTTCTTCATTAAAGGGTGCGGACAGGGTGCGGTTAAAACCGGGCGTTATGTTCGGTTCTGACGGTGTCGAGGGTTGCGCTCATTCTTTTTTTGAGATATTGTCAAATTCTATTGACGAGGCGCGGGAGGGCTTTGGAAAAGAGATCGAGGTCGTAAGATTTTTGGATAAATCCATTAAGGTTACAGATTACGGCCGTGGTATCCCGCTTGATTATAATCAAAAAGAAGATAGGTTCAACTGGGAGCTGGTGTATTGCGAGCTTTTCGCCGGTGGTAAATACAGTCATGAAATATTCCAGGAAGGATATGAATACAGCCTGGGGCTGAACGGCCTTGGGTGCTGCGCAACTCAGTATAGCTCTGAGTTTATGGATATTACCGTGCTGCGGGACGGTACTAAATTTGAACTTCATTTTGAAAAGGGTGAGAATATCGGCGGGCTTAAAAAAGAGCCCTTCCGACATAAAAATACCGGTACGGTAACGTATTGGCGGCCGGATACCGATGTTTTTACAAATATTGATATTAGTCTGGACTATTATTTATCGACTATGAAAAAGCAGGCGGTTGTAAACGCCGGATTGAAGCTTATTTTAAAGGACGAAACGGAGAACGGTAAGTTTGAAACTTACGAGTTTTGCTATCCTGAGGGCATTGTGGGATATGTCCGTGAAATTTCGGCCGGTAAAGAGTTCAGCGAAATTATGTTTTATCAGTCTGAAAAAAAAGGAAGGGACAGGGAGGACAAGCCTGAATATAAGGTTTTGATGACTGTCGCTTTTTGTTTTAACAATGAGGTCAACGATATTGAATATTATCACAATTCGAGCTGGCTGGAGCACGGAGGCGCGCCGGATAAGGCGGTTAAAAGCGCGTTTGTGAACGCGATCGATCAATATTTGAAACAAACGGGTAAATATACTAAAAATGAAAGCAAGATAAATTTTGCGGATGTTGAGGACAGTCTGATATTGGTAAGCAGTTGTTTTTCGACGCAGACAAGCTATGAAAATCAAACTAAAAAAGCCATTAACAATAAATTTATCGGGGAGGCTATGACTGAGTTTTTGCGGTCTAATCTTGAAATTTATCTGATCGAAAACAAAGCTGAAGCGGAGAAGATAGCGTCCCAGGTATTGATAAATAAGCGCAGCCGCGAGAACGCGGAAAAGGCAAAATTAAATTTAAAAAAGAAGCTTTCAGGCGGAATCGACATATCAAACCGCGTACAAAAGTTCGTAGATTGTCGCACAAGGGATACGTCGATACGCGAGCTTTATATAGTCGAGGGCGACTCCGCTCTGGGTTCGTGCAAGCTGGGGCGGGACGCGGAGTTTCAGGCTATAATGCCGGTTCGTGGAAAGCCGATGAATTGCTTGAAGGCGGATTATGAAAAGATATTTAAAAATGAAATAATCGTTGATTTGATAAAGGTTTTAGGCTGCGGCGTCGAGATAAAATCGAAGCATAATAAGGATTTAAGTTCATTTTCTTTAGATATGCTGCGGTGGGACAAGGTCATAATCTGCACCGACGCCGATGTGGACGGCTATCAGATACGCACGCTGATACTCGCGATGTTTTATTCTCTTATGCCCACGCTTATCGAAAAAGGACGGGTATATATCGCGGAATCGCCTTTGTTTGAAATAAAAACAAAAAAAGAAAGCCTGTTCGCGTATTCAGATAAAGAGAAGGATGAAATTGTGTCAAAAATAAACGAAAAGGTCAAAATTATGCGCTCAAAGGGGTTGGGTGAAAACGATCCCGATATGATGTGGCAAACAACGATGAATCCGAAAACGCGAAAACTTGTTCGTGTTTTGCCAGAAAATGAATATATCACAGAACAGATTTTTGAGCTGTTATTAGGGGATAATTTGCAAGGCAGAAAAGATTTCATTGCGGAGAACGGATATAAATATATAGATTATACGGAAGTCTCTTAAAAGGAGTTAAAAATTTGAATGATAATTATATAGAACAGCATATTTCAAAAACGCTGGAAAATAATTATATGCCGTACGCGATGAGCGTTATTATATCGAGGGCGATCCCGCAGATAGACGGGCTTAAACCGTCGCACCGGAAGCTGCTGTATACAATGTATAAAATGGGGCTGCAGAGCGGGGAGCGGACTAAATCGTCGAATATCGTCGGG
>WQYZ01000269.1 GCA_009780985.1 Oscillospiraceae bacterium
GCTCCGACGCCTATCATTGTCGTCGTCATAAAGTATACGGCGATAAACATCGAGCGGTTGACTTTCGGCGCATGCCCAAGCATGATATTGTTCGTGCTTACATCAAAACCTGAAGATAAAAATCCCTGCATAAGTCCAATCACTGAAACCATTAATACAGTTATTACAATACTTTTATTTGAAACAAATATCCATATAAACGGAGCGGCGCACAATATGCCGTTAGTTATCTGCATAATGGTTTTATTTCCGTGTAAATCTATCGCCCTTCCCCACCTTGTAATTATGAGTATAGAGCAAATATTTGGGAGTATCTGTATAAGAATTGTTATAAGCGTATTGCTTAAAACTACGACGTTTCGCAAATATACCAGATAAAACGGCGCGGATAGATTCAGGGAAAACTGCCATAACGTCATAAAAATTATGAATTTCATGTATCCTTTGTCTTTTATAACGCCTGACAGCATATGCGTGAATTTCCCGCTTTGCTCGGGTCCGGTCTGTTCGTGCATAGGCGGAAATTTCACCCAGAAGAAACTTGCTATATCCATAGTCCCGGCTATTGCCGCCAACGTAAAAACAAAAGCGTAACTTGTAAATCCGCTGAATGAATCGAGTAGCCATGCGGTGAATATTCCCCCCCCTACTCCGAATATAGTCGCTATACGCGAACGCACGGCAAAATAACTCCCGCGGATTTCCATCGGCACTAAATCGGCGGCAAGCGAATTAAACGTCACGTTTACGAACGGCACGCCGATTGCTGACACAATCAGAAAAACTGACGCCATCCATATGCGCAATACGGGTTTATCCATCGGCACAAAAAACGGAACAAGTCCAAAAGGAAGCCAGCTCATACGCTGCATTATTCCAAGCGTGAGAAACAACAATTTACGTTTACGCGTACGTTCCAGTATATAAGAGGCTAATATCTGTATAGCGGCGCCAATCGGACCTATGGCATATAAAAGCCCGAATGTAAAATCAGACGCGCCGAGCGTTTTCAGATAGCCTGTCATCGCGACGCCGCCTGTGATGTTGAACGATATTGTGCCGAAAGCGACAGCCAGTATTACAAGTTTGAGCGATTTTATTGTATGAGGCTCAAGCCCCGTTTCATCAAACAAATTAAAGTGAAAATTTATTTTTTTCAAACAATTATTATTTCCTTATTTACAAAATTTGTAGGGCGCGGCACCAAATTCGCCAACGGCGAATTTATAGACGCGCGTTTGATTAATGTTTTACGTGGTTTTCGGCGTGTCAAGGATGCCACGCCCTACAACGATTGATGGCTCAACTCACAGTTTATTTTCTCTACTCAAACTCAACAACGCGGTTATTGATTTTATGTCAAATTTGTAATATAATAAAATCAGGATAAGCGCTTATCACAAATTTAATAATTTTATAATTTACAAAAAGGGTGATTTTATGAATATAAGTATTTGTGAAAATTTAAAAGAATTACGCAAACAAAAAGGCAACACACAGGAAGAACTCGCAGAACATCTCGGCATATCCATGCAGGCGGTCAGCAAGTGGGAACGCGGGGAGGGTTATCCCGACATCACATTAATCCCCGCTCTCGCGCTCTATTACAACGTGACTTCAGACAAACTCTTAGGCATGACCGATATTTCCATTAATGCAAAAATTCAGGAATACAATGCAAAAGTAGAAGAAGTTTATAATGAATTTGAAAGTGAAAGCGAAAGAATAAACCGACGGCTTGCTATTTGTCGTGAAGCGCAAAAAGAATTCCCCAACAACCATACTGTTTTATTTAGTTTATTATATGCACTCGGTTGGAAATCTAATGAAGATGAAAATTATAATGAAATGATAGCGCTCGGCGAACGTCTTCTTCGGGAAAGCACAGATAATGACATGCGGTTTAATGCGATATACAATTTATCTTTTTTTTGCATGAAGCACGGTGATTTTGAAAACGCAAAAAAATATGCGGATATGATACCTAATTGCTGGAACAACAAAGAAATATTATACAGCAGAATTTTAAGCGGCGAAGAAGCTGTCGAACATAACCAGCGCGCTATTATTTCTTATGTTCAATTAGTTTGTAATTTTGCAAATTCTCTTTGGGCAAATATGCAAAATAAATACAGCAGAGAAGAAATTATAAAAGTTCTTGAATTTATTTTAAATTTAAATCGGCTTGTTTACCCTGACGGCGATTTTAATAATGAAAGTGAAGTATTCTATAATTTATACAACCTTGCATGTTGGAATTTAATGGTTGGCAATACAGAGAAAGCATTGTCATATGTTGAAGAAATGCCAGAACATTTTATAAAAATTTATAAGAGTAATAAAGCTAAACATACATCGTTTTTGGTAAATAAGTTGGAATACGGAGGCTATCAAATACCGGAAAGTCGGCTTAATGAGGTCAAAAATACACTTCAAGATTTATTTGAAAATAAAGGTAGAATGAATTTTGATTGCATAAGAACCGACGAACGCTATATCACGGCGATTGATAAAATGAAAACATTATTGGAAACGTAAAATTTATAAACCGTAGGGGCGGAATCTATTTCCGCCCGAACCTTATATTTATTTTGTCGGAAATCGGGCGGATATGGAATCCGCCCCTACGATTTTCACGCCGATTATTTCACCAGCACAGCCTTCACAAAACTCTCTATATCGGCGGATTCGCCCGGTCCAACGATTATTTTATACCCGGGAAGTTCTTCCTCGAGTTCGCCGCTTATCTGCGCGACATATCCCGGAATCACTATTTCACGGGTGTCAACCATATCCGCAAGCCTGATTTCTTTTATAAACGCCGCGATTTTCGCGCCGGAGAATTTGCCCGCCGCCCATGCTGTCAAGACGCTCATACCTTCGCACTCCGGTATAACAAGCCACGCGTTTATACCGCTGTTTTCGATTTCACCGGAAACCAAAAAATATGTGAGAGAAAAGTTCGTCGTGACGAATATAGGCGAATTTCTGTCGGGTTCGCCGATAGTATATAACTTCGGCTCGACTTGTATCGGCTTCTGCGGATCTGTGTAGATATTCTGTCTTAAAGTCATCAGAGTCGCAAGCTGCGCCGCGTCAAACGACGGCATGACTATAATCCCGCCGAATTTTACAATTTCGTTGACCGCGAAAATCATATCCTGTTTGTCATCGCCCGTATCGATAAACTTTAGACTCGCGTACCCCAACGCTTTTTCGTTGTTTTTCAACGCCGCTTTACGAGCGATTGAATTAGTTTGGAACGCTTCGGCAAGAGAATACGTTTTAAACTCCATAATCAAATTGTTGAATCCGTCTTGCTTTAATTTAGCCGTGAGTTCGTGTATGCCGTCTAAATCTTCGGCTTTGACCGCAAGAACATGCCCGTTTTCTTTCGCGATTTCGCTCATTTTGTCAGCGTTTGCGGCAGTCACGCCGGAAATCACGCTCGCGGAACCCACGACAGCTTTCGCCGCTTTTTCGACAGTTTCGTCAGACCCACGCAAAATCAACGGCAAATCTGTTTCGTCATAGATTTTTTTTGCGAATGCGGCGTAACTATCGGCATCAGATGATTTTTGCGTAACCGCAACCGCTCCGACGGTGAGAATCTCCCCTACCCTTTCGAGTTTATATTCTTTTATTTTTTTCGCAATTTCGAGAGCGTCTGCGTCGTTATCGTTTATATTAACCGCGATAACCGGCTTATTCACGAAAGTTTTTTCATGCCTGTAGAAGACCGTTTCTTCTCCGACAGAAATCTTGCCGATTTTCACGCCTTTGACCGGGGGCTCGCTCGCTGCTCCTAAAATTTGCTTTGCTTCTTCCGACGCGTAGGGACATTCCGATAAATTCGCTTTTTTAGAGGCAAGTTTCATGGCAAATGCCATACATGTGTTTGAGCCGCACTCTTTACAGTTTGTCTGCGGCAGCAATTTCTGAATCTGTAATCCGGTAAGCGCCATATTTATTTCCCCTCTCTATCCATTAATTTAAATATAGTATCTTTTGTTACTTTAACAGCTTCGGGATTATACATGATTAATATATCCGCTCCGGCGTATAATAAAGCCGACGCAGTTGACATTTCCCAATATGCCGCGCGTTTTGCCAAATCTCCCCAATTCGGGAAATCCTTTTCAGCCGCTTTGACTTCTTTTATTTTTATGCACTCCTGACCGACGGACACAATCATAGGATTTTTAAGCATATTGTCTCCGCCGAGACCTGTCTGCCTTATTCTCTCCATGACAGAGTATGTATATTCTATGCCGTAGCCGATAGTGCTTGTCATAGGGTCGATTATAATCTTGTCGGCGGGAAGTCCCATGTTTGTGAGCAGTATATTAAGCTGTTTGCTGATATTCACATCAATCGGAGCCTGCGCGACAAGCGTGTGCCCGTATGCCATGACTGCGCCCGCGATTGTCTTGTAATTGTCCTGTTCTACCCAGTTGAACAGTAGATTTTCGCCCTCGTAAGTCTGCGCGATTGCTTTCATGACTTCGTTGTTTTTGTCGTAATTGCTGTGACCCGTTATGATAAGCGGCACATCGACTGCTTTCAATACCGCGCCTACAAGTTCTACCGCGTCTTTCGCAGACTTATTTCCTCTTTCCGGGTGAGTGCCTTCTAATCTGATGCTTATCAAATCCGCACCGTATTTGTCGACGCATAATTTCGCCATTTCTGCTGGATTATTTAAAACGCCGCCGTAAACTTCGCGCAAAACTGGCGGGAATTTTTCGCTCACGACGTCAAATACTTCCATTGCGACAAGCGGACGGTTAGGCATTTTGCCTTCCCATAAGTGAAACGGCATACAGTCCGCTCCGCCGACTGCGAGAATTTTTTTGCGTGAACCGCCGCCGAGCGTTACGTTTAAAACCTGATTTTCAGATTTTTCGACAGGCAATGCGAACGATTTTATATTGCCGATTCTTTCCGCCGCCGTAACGATTTTGACGAATTCTTTCGTAGGGGCGACAACCTGCCGCCCGTTGTCCGGCTCACGGAGTATTCCGATTCCAGCGGCGGTATTTGCGGATATATTCATGCCTAAAAATTTCTCCGACAAAACCCTTATCATTTCTCCGACAACATCTTTAGTTATTTTCTCCGTAACTTCTGCCGTAATTTTTTCCGTCAATGCGGCAATATCGATATTCGCACTCTCTGCATCAGCCCCCTTTTGAAAGGGGATGGCGGCGTCCGCGACGCCGGCGGGGGATTGCGGCGCGCTGAGGTCATCGCGCCCTACAGGTGGTTTTGCTTTATTGATATTATTTTCATCGCTCTGTGCATATATTGACATATCCTCCATTTTCAACGCAGGATGCGCGACTTTTTCCATATATGCCCTGACTTCTTCGCCTGTCACAGCGATTGTTTCGTCCGCAATTTTATCATAAAATCCGTCAAGCCCCTGCTCTGAGAAACGCTTCTCCATATCGGCTTTGAGCAACTCTTTGAGCTCTTTCGGCATCCACACAATCCTGCCGAAACCTCCCTCGGCTCC
>WQYZ01000270.1 GCA_009780985.1 Oscillospiraceae bacterium
ACGCGTTATATCTCTGCCATCTACGAATACTTCTCCCGAAGTGGCGTTATCCATGCCGCCCAAAATGTTCAGCACAGTGGTTTTCCCCGCGCCGGACGGTCCTACTATAATATTAAAATTCCCCTTGTCAAGGGCAAATGAGATTCCGTCCGCCGCGCGCACTACAATCTGTCCGCTGTGATATTCGCGCACGACGTCTTTAAACATAATATAATCATTTGACATTATATAAATACATCCCCGCATAATTTTTATTTATGCTATGATTATACTATGCCAAAACAGAAAAGTCAAGAACTTTTGTCACGCCAGTCACGTCTGTCACACAGGTGTTAAAATAAAATATTAAAATATGCTTAAAAATAAGATTGAAATGAGGATGATGAGTGTTATAATGCGGACAATGAAATAAATATATTTTATTGTTTTTTATATTATAGATAAGGAATTTTTAAAATGATTAAATTAAAAAAACTGATTTTCAGCGCGGTTCTCGCAGCGGCAATGATTTTCGCAATGAGCGCGCCGGTATTCGCAGACGGAGGCGCGGGCAGCGGCGGAGCGAAAATCGTCATTAACATACCCTCCCCGCTTGTGTCGTACGCAATTACCAACGCACCCGGCAACGTATATAGTGCGTACAAGATATTCGACCTGACAACAAGCGGCAGCGGGGATACAACCAACTATGCCTACACGCCTGCGGCTGCGTTCGCGGATTATCCATACCCTGCGGAGTATGGCAGCCTGTACGATTATATTTCCAGCTTCGCGGAATACTCCGATGACTTGAATGCGGAAGCCAAGGCGCTGTGGGACTATATCGTGCAAAATAATATCCAACCCTCCGGCACGACACAGGGATCCATAAGCCTGATCGGCGATAACACTCAGCATAAAGTGACCATCAGCAACTTAGATTACGGCTATTATTTAGTGTACGGCAAAGGAACCGCCATCCGGGAAGTCAATATAACGAAACGCAAGTAATGGCGGCTATTGGACTTACTACCGTCTCCCCGGAAGCGGATATAAATCTCAAAGCCGACGCACCGACTATTCAAAAGTATGTTCAGCAGCAGAACGGAACATGGGGAACAGAAACGGACGTCAACATTGGCGATACCGTTAATTTCAGCCTGAGATCGACAGTTCCCAATACTTTTGGCTACTCGTCCTATACTTTCACCATACACGACCAGATGAGTGCCGGACTGACTTTTGACCCGGATAACGTCAAAGTGTATATGGGTCCGGTGACTGTGTCAACACCGCCGAGTACGGCGGATCAGATGGTTCTGGAGGATGACGCATATCTCGTCAATTCTGACGATTATGAATTAGTTACCGACGGGCTTGACGACGGTTGTACATTTGAAATTCGTTTCGACCCAGTCAAATTCCTGCAATATACCGCAGGGGACACAATTCTTGTCACATATTCTGCGGTGCTGAATGAAAACGCCGCCGTAGCGGATCTTACCGCTGACCCCGGTACAATATTGATGAACGGATATCCAAACAATCCCAATAGTACGTGGTTAGACTACAGCACAAACCCCTATGATACATCTGAAAAGGCAAGTACTCCGAAACATACCGTGATTGTTTACACCTATATGGTGGAAGTTAGAAAAGTTGACGGGAAAACAGGTGAACCGTTGAGCGGAGCTACATTTGCGCTTTTCAAAAACGAAACGGACGCGAACGCGGCGATTGATAATCCGACTACTTTGGAAAACGCCCTGACTTTCAGTACGAAGACGGTCACCAATGACGCGGCGGCAATCAAGGACCCCGGCAAAGACGTCACCGTCTGTACTCCGAGCGCCGGAGGCGACGCTGTGGTCAGCGTCTCGAAGGATGGTTTACTGCAATTCTACGGCTTGGACGATGGAACCTATTATTTAGTGGAAATTGCCGCACCAGCCGGCTATAACAAATTGACAGCCGCCACGCCCGTCGTTATAAAAGGGCTGGTATCCGACGTCGCGCCCGTAGGCGGCATTGAGCCAGCCATGATGAAGATAGGCTCCGCGCCTGATGTAGTCGTGGAAAACAATTCCGGAACCAAACTCCCAGAAACGGGCGGCATTGGCAGAACAATATTCTACATAGGCGGTTCGTTCCTTGTAATGTTCGCAGGTTTAGCTTTGACAATCCGCAGAAAAATCGAAGCGAGAAATTATATAAGATAATTTCATAAAAAATTTTTAGGTTATTACTGGAATTTTTATTCAACGCCTCCTTTTAACAAGGAGGCGTTGGTATATTATCTATTGTTCCCCTGAATTTTTATAAAACATTTTTACAAAACAACGTTGATTTTTCTGTTGAATTTATGATATAATAACGCAATCATAAAATTAAATAAAATCAGGAAAGCAGGTATAAATTATAAATATGGATAAAAACAGAAAACCCCCGTATTTAGGAGCGGCTTATTATCCCGAACTGTGGGATATATCATGCGTGGACAGAGATATTCAACTGATGAAAGAAACAGGGTGCAACATAGCGCGTATAGGCGAATTCGCGTGGGGAACAATGGAGCCTAAAGAGGGAGAATATGACTTATCTTTCTTCCGTAAAGTCGTAGACAAACTGGCAGAGGAAAATATAGCTGTGATAATGTGCACTCCCTCGGCAACCCCGCCTCAATGGCTTACGGACAAATATGAAGAAACGCGGATTATGTACCCGTCCGGCATGCGTCAGGTTCACGGCGCAAGACGCCACACATGCCCGAACAGCCCGGTCATGCGCGGGTTCAACCGCAAAATCGTGACAAAAATGGCGGAAGAATTCGGCAAAGACAAATCAATCGTGGGCTGGCAGATAGACAACGAGCTTCATCTTACAAACTGTCACTGCCCTATATGCAGGAAAAAATTCCGGAAATGGCTTGAGGAAAAATATCAGACTGTCGAAAACCTGAATAAATCGTGGGGTATGGACCGCTGGAGTTTGTCGTACGATTCGTTTGATAAAATCATACCGCCGGACGCGGGCTGGAATCACCCGTCTCTGAGTTCTGCGTGGGACCGATTCACATCCGACAGTTTCGTCGAATTTTCAGACGAACAGGCAGAGATACTGCATAAATATACGGACGCGCCCGTCGGCACAGACATGATGCCGTATGCAGATTTCAGTTATTACGACACCATGAAAAAACTCGATATAGTGCAGTTTAACCACTATGACGACGAAAGCGGAATGTACAAAATCACATTCTGGCTCGATTACATAAGGGCAATCAAAGACCGTCCGTATTGGGTGACGGAAACGCAAATCGGCTGGAACGGTTCGTTTAATTCGACGAAATGCCGCCCGATAAATTTCTGCTACGCCAATTCGTGGCTTTCGTACGCCGCAGGCGGCGAGGCGAATATGTACTGGCTCTGGAGAGCGCACCCGAACGGTCACGAACTCGGGCACGGCGCGGTTATCACTTCATCGGGCAGGAAAACGTTCAAGACAAAAGAGGTGGAGCGTCTGGGCGAAGAAATACAGAAAGCCGCCGATTTCCTGAATAACACGGCAGTTAAGCTGGAAGTCGCTCTGCATTATTCGTATGTTGCGTCGAATATCTTCAAATACGCGCCTATAGCCGACGATTTCAAATATCTTGACAGCCTTAAAGATTTCTATCTTTCGTTGGCGCATAATAATCATATAAATATGGATGTTATAGACCACCCGCACAACGTTGACGGATATAAATATATCTTCTCTCCGTTTCTGTGCACGTTGGATAAATACAGTCTTCGGGAAAGAATGATTGAATGGGTGAAAAACGGCGGCACATGGATAGTCGGACCGTTAAGCGATATAGTTGACGAGCACACTACAAAATATACTGACGCGCCGTTCGGCATATTGGAAGAAATCTGCGGTATATACTGCGATGAGCAGATGCCGTCGGCGAATCTGCCGCAGGATATGACTTGGTACGACGGTTCTGCGGCGTCTGGCGGGATATGTTACGACGCTTTCCACATAGTCAATATAGTCGGTAAAATCGGCGCGAACAGTGCAAAACCGCTGATAATATACGCCGACGGTCCATTCAAAGGTTTGTGCGCGGCGACTGAGACAAAATACGGCGGCGGAAGAATAATTCTTTTGGGTACGGCGTTAAAGTCTGACGGGATAAGTAAATTGGTAAGTTATCTGAAACTTGACGCAATGAAAGCGAGCGAAAACGTGTATGTTGTAAACAGGGCAGGGGAGACGGACAGTCCAGACAGACAACAGGGCATAATCGCGCTTGAACTGCGCGGCAAGGACGGATATTTAGAACTTGACGGGGAATATTCCGACGTTATATCGAGTGAAAAATTGTCCGGGAAAATAGAGCTCGCGGCGTATACCGTGAAGGTTCTGAAAAAGATTTGATGTGCGCAGGGAATATAAATCGTAGGGGCGGATTCAATATCCGCCCGCGTATTTAATACGACATTGATTTAAAATTTGCGGGCGGAAATAGATTCCGCCCCTACAGTTCACGATTTTGTCACTGGAACACTTCCATAGTTTTATCTATGTTTGCATTTATAGTGTCTTTGTCTTTTTCTATTTCAGCCGCAATATCAAGCGGTTTGCCGAAACCGATAGTGGAGCGTATTTTGTCGTAGAAAACATTCGTCCAGCCGTATGCGCAGCCTACGTCAAAAGAACCGGAATTTTTTATAATCTGGAGCATGTCAATCGAATCGTCGTTGCGAAGCTGTTTCTGCGATACTGCGACGTTGAACAGTACCGGCGTGACGTCACTGTTGCTTAAGTATGCCATAGCGTCCACCACCGCCCCGGTGAGCTCGGGATTGGGGTTTGTTGCGGGTATTACCAAAACCGGGGTCTGGATAATAAGATGGCAGTAGTAGTTTGCCTGATTTTCGTCGTATTTGGGAATCGGGGGTATTCCGAAAGTAACGTTCATATCCCTGAATACATCTGCGGCTTTCAGTTCTCCCATAGTCATCAAAGCTCTGCCGTTCTTGAAAATCTGCTCGTATATGTCGCCGTTGGCGCTGTTGTTCGCATACATAAACTCTCCGTCCTGCGGCTGAAGCATGGTCTGTATTTTACCGAGCACATTTATAAATCTTTCGCCCTCTATTGACAAAGCAGGCGTGCCGTTGGCGTCCGTGGTGATAAGCCGTTCGCCGGAACCTTCGAGAAGGGCAGTTGCGGCATCGTCGTATCCTACAAATCCCCATATGGCGGCGCCGTCCGCAGTCCAGTTAAACGACGCATCGCCGTTTAGATTTGCGCCGGCTTTCTGATACTGATTAAACGCGTCGAAAGTCCATTTGCCGTTCCTGACCGTATTATACGGCAGATCAAGACCTAAATTTGTCATCATATCCTGATTGAAATACACGCACGACACGCATTGGAGCGTCATAATATCTATGCCGCAGCCGGCGTAATAGAGCTTGTTGCCTGCGCCTACTGCCGCTTCTTTATCCATAGTCTGATTCCACCAGCTTTCACTGAGGTTCAAAGTC
>WQYZ01000271.1 GCA_009780985.1 Oscillospiraceae bacterium
ACATTTGGGCGGTTACATAACGCCCTAAATTATCAACCGCAGGCAGAGCAGTGCCGCCTATTTCCAATATAATTTCCTCTTTGCCTGTGTGATTATCCAAAGTAGGATTTACTATTACTTTATAAGTATCTCCAACGTCAATCGACAACAGCGCGGAAAAAGTATAAGTTATTGACGTCCCCGGAACGACCGTACACGTAGGATATAAATCAGCCGCGCTATTTGTAGTGTACCAATATACTAATAATACTTTGAATGTTGAAAGCTTCGTTAATTGATTACGCCTTGTATATTCATGTAATAATTCATTTAATTTGCCGAAGTTTTCAATAGGACGTATTGTATTTGGGGTTATGCTCATAGCTCGCGTCAAGCTATTAACTTGATTATGTTGAATTCCGAGAATGTCAATAAGACTTGACGTATCTGGGGAAAACGCAACAGATGCGTCTTCTGTCCCGTATCCTTGCACTTCCCATTCGGGAGTACTTGATTCTGATACATCAATATATAATGCAAATGCTTTTCTTTCGGCATTTGCTGTAAGATTAAAAGTAGGGGCTGCCATATTTTATTTACTCCTTTTTTATAATTTTAATTCCATAATTGACCTAATTTTCGTTTTACTGACGCTTCCAATGCAGTCATATTATCAGCTTTGTATCTTTCTGCCCAAAACGCGCCCGCTTTTCTATGTTTTGTTGTGTCATATTGTAATGGATTACCGCGCTTTGATATGCCGAAATAAATATAACGGATATACGGTGTTTTCCATACAATAGCGCCGCTCCCTATTACAGTATATAATATGCCGCTTTTTACAGCGATTCCCGCTCTGAACGGAATATAATCCGCAACGCCTTGTAATACTGAACTATCAATAAACTTTTGCAGTTGTCCGTATGGTCTTATAAAATTAGATTTTTCCTTTAATGCCGCGCTCCAGTTTATATTGACGTCAAATTTTGACGGCATATAAATCACCCCTTATTGTAAGTCTGTTATTTTTATTTCAGTCATATAAAGTATAGATAATTGTATCATATATTGATTCAACTGCATAAAACCGCCCTCGCCTGTTGGAATGTCGTCAAAGAACATTCCATTTTCAGCTTTCATTATTTCTTTGAAGTTTTTTGAGCCGATTTTGGGAGTAGTGCCCCTGACTTGACAATAATCTATCCATTGTTCAAAATTGTCTATAAATAGTGTTATGTCTTTTCTGTATAAATTATCATTTCCGCGTTTCAATAAATATAACTGATAATTCGCCTGTCTCGTTATACGCGCGTTTCCTGTAATATCTGTTTGAAATTGAACTTGCGGCGAGCCTGTATATTCAAGCATTGAACTCGGTTTAGTTTTATCTTTGAATTTTCCTATATCAATTTCAGACATATCAATATTATATTTTTCCAAAAAGGGACACGTCTTTAAAAATTCGATTATCGGCGTTATAATATCACGTTCAATATAGGACATTAAAACTTACCTCTCTAACATATTACTTCTAAATGATTTATCATAGGAGAAATATTTAAAAATTCTTCAAAACTTTTCACGCGTTTAAATTCAATACCTAAATTCTGCATTTCTTTTTCAAATAATTCTATCTGATGTAAAATGCTGTCATCAATATCAAACTCAAAATTATAATCGCCTCTTATAACATATGTTGCTATTCTATCGCCGCCGACTGCAAGCGTCCATTTATTCAACGGGATTTCGGCAGAATTATTTTTACTGCCTATTGTCATGCCTCTAACATAGAATTGCTTGCCGTCGTCCATATTGAAATATTTAAATCCGAAATTTAATATACCGTCTGAATATTGTTCAGGAATATGGCTATTGAAGAAATATATGTCATTATCATCAATCACTTTTACAATATTGTCATCATCTGATTTAACCATAAATGGAACAAGCGTATCGCGATAATATGTAAGCCATTCGCGCATTGCAATATAATTTCTTGTATTACGGATTATTACGAAGTTATCTTTTGGAGTTTCAACGCCTGTTGAACTTAAATTAGATTTTGCGTTTTTTTCATAATGGCAATTTTTAATAAAAGTCCGTTTATAATATTCAGTTTCATTCGTTATCAGAAAATTAAATAATGTAATGTCCTGATTAAATAACTTATTTATCATAATTTCAAACTCCTATTAATTATTACAGCGTGAATTAAATCCGGCGTTTAATAATCCCGTCATAAATAAATTAGCTCTGACAATATTGTATTCGGGATTCTCACTCACAGCCACCGCAACGCCTCTTGTAACTCCAGCCGATAATGATACTTTACCCGCGCTCATTTGATTTATTTCGTCCGACATTTCAAATAATCCGCTCATTGCATATTTTTCATAGAAATATATTATAAGTCGTATAGCGGTGTATTTAATGTCAAATTCATATTTTTTAAGTATAGTCTCGTCTATTCGTCTGTAAGTAAAATTATCAATCGTCAGCGTCGCCTGAACGGCAAATTTGTTAAATTCATTTTCGGGGATTAAATCTTCGAACCCGTCCATAAATTCTGTATAGTCTGAATACTTTACATAAGATTCAAACATATTTAATCCCCTTTATGTAATATTTATTTGGTCTGTATGTTTTTTCAATCTGCCTCTTGTCTTTTTAATTGTTTCCGATTCAATCATTTCATTTTCAATATTTTGCGCTTCGGCGTTTATATTTTGCTCTTTTACAACTTTGTATTTTGACGGCTGACGTAAATATATATTATCCATAAATTCATTTTTGGATTCAATTATATTCCCTGTTGTCATATTTAAAAATTTCATATTATTCACCTCAAATCAGACTTATTTTTATATCTGAAATATATTAAAGTCCGCCGCCCTCGCCCTCATTTTCATTACCGTTTCCATTAACCGGCTGCAATATAGCGAACGGTGAACGGTGATTATTGTTCGGCTGTAATGCGTTTATAGGATTCGGGATTTCCCAACCTAAACGCATAACGCAACGAAGTGCAACCATATCCATTTGAGCTAAGTTAAACACAACAACGCCGTCGCCGTCTGTTATTGTGCTTTCCGTCAAAATTTTAAACGTTATATCTTGTCTGATTGAATATACTGCCTCGTTCATTGCTCCGATTATAAGACTTGCATTTGTTCCGTCCCACGCTCCATTGACTATATTGAATAACGGCATACCGTCAAGCGTATACGGCGCCGCGCTGTCTTTCATGCTTTGAGTGAAAAGCGGACGGTTAGTAGCGTCAACCAGTCCTCTTAATTTACCTCTTAATCCGACATCTGAAATAACGCCGTTCGGGATAAACCCGCTTAATTCGACTGCTGAAATAACGCCGTCCTCGCCGAAAACATCTTGATATAAGTCGCCGGTATTTGCAACTGCGTTTCCCGTCGCTATAGCCGTATCGACAATACTTGCACGGAAATTTGACGGTTTGTTTACTCCGAATATTATTGCCTCATCTATTCTTTGTCCGAACGCCTGTTGTATTAACGGACTTATTTCATTCCATATATTATATCCTGAACCCATAGCGTCGTTTAATGTCGCTTCTGCAATCGGCACGATTACAGCAAGCTCTTCGGCATAAATATATTTCTTTTCCCACGCCACTTTACTTGTTTGTTTTAATCCCGTATCGCCGCCCTGAACCCAATAAGCCATAGGCAAAACTGAAAGTACGGGCATTGACAGCAGATTTGTTGACATGTTCGGCAAGCGCTTGAAAAGCGATAATACTGCCGACTGCGCTATCGCTCCCTTAATTATAATATCATCTTGAGTTATCAGAAAAACATTTATTATCTCGCGTTTTGCGGCGAATGATTTTCCGCTTCCGGGTGTTCCGAGAAATAGCCCATTTGGATTTTTTAACTCTTTGCGGTTTACCATTATAAGATTATTTGATAATGCGTTCAGTCCGTAATAAAGTGCCTCACCTTTCATAAATAGTTCCTGCGTTGTGAACGGCACAAAAATTGCAGTCGATGAAGTCGTGAGACTGCGCTGTATCTTTATTTGATTCAAACCAAGAGGCAAAGACGACATCAATCCCTGCTCCTGTTGCCAATTGAGACGTTTCAGCGCACAGTTATATTTCTGAGCAATACCCGATGCCGCAAATACATTATTTTCAAGCTTCTGCCGGGTTTTTGCGGTATTCATGACTAAGAATGTTACCAAAAACATACGCTCGTTACGGGATTGTAAATCGGTCAAAAGATTTTTAGCTTCGTTGCCGTAAGTCGCCAAATCGCTGGGAATAATATCCATATCGTAACCCGCTTTAACCGCTTTCTTCTGCTCGTCTATGCGCATTTTGTCGAGGTCTGACAGCTTGCGTTTTATCATCTTTATCGCTTCGCTCTGGTCGATTGACTGTATATGAATGTTGACTGCTACGACGGTGTCCATATCCAAAAAGTCTGCGAGCATTCGGTCTGTGAGTTCCGGCGCAAGAATCTGTAAATAACTTACAGCACCGATTGCGCCGCCCATTGTGAATGACTTGCCGTCTGAAAAATCAAACGAAGTGGGAGCTATATAATCTTTTGTCGATAATCCTGTTTTGATTATATCTTTCCACTCGAATTTGAATTTATCGGCACTGTCCGAATTGAATTGTTTATGCAGAATTTCCAACCGTTCTATTCCGTTCAACGGATAAGCCGCAACTCCGAATGTTTTGAAATTCGCTAAAATATCAGCTTCTATGCGCTCTATACGCATTTTCGCCTCTTTCAGGTTATTTGCTTCAATACCGAACGTGATGTATTTTGTCTTAACTAAGCCGTTGTTGCCTTTGGCAAGCTGATTTTTCAGCATCTCAGAATATTCGCGGCGTATAGAATCGTAATCGTCGCCTTGTTCGGGTATATCCACAAGCTTTTCGGAATCTTTTATGTCGCAGTATTGATTTATGAAAGACATCTGAACGCGGATTGTGCAGTCGAAATAGTTCAGGAAGTCACAGTAATTCTCGAAAATCTGCGTTTTGTCGTCGTTTTGCGCGAGTTGATAATTCACGTCGTGGAATATGATTGTTTTAGTGAAAAACTGTGAATTTACGCGGCATATGCCGTCTTTGTACATTTCCTCATACGCCCGTATATTATAATGAAAATAACAAGCGACAACGCTTTCATGGCGAGGCTGACGACTGCGGATTCCATATACAGTCCGAGCAGTTCTCCCCAATCCATTGACTGTAACGTTGTCTCCAGACTGCTCATAGACATATTTATGTCGATGCTTCCGCTGATTACTCCGGCACTTTGATTTACTACATTCTGCGCGAGGCTGAAAATGCCCATGACTATATTGAATGTGTGACTCAATATCCAGACTGCGCAAAATGTCTATAGCGATAGGTAAGCCTACTGTGTCTATGTTTCCAGCTTTTCCCCC
>WQYZ01000272.1 GCA_009780985.1 Oscillospiraceae bacterium
GTAATTCTTCCGCCAATTCGTTTATATCGTAATTATTTTTGCCTATCAATCCTTCGCGTATCAAATTAAGTTTTATTGCGGGTCCGCCATTTTTTAGAAGCCATTGTAAATTATCCATGTTTAATTTATCCTCCTGCATCTAATATAAATTTTATTCATTTTAAATCGCTAAATACCGCAAATCAAATTCCAATCCGTCGCGAGTTGCAAGTATATTAGTCAGATATTGATTTTCAATTCTATTCTTACCGTAATAACAAGTAACCTCATTTGAATCCTGCTCTATATACCAATGTTCTGTTACCTCGCTGCTCGAATATAATCTAAATTTAAGTTCGCGGTCAATCGGAGAATTATCTTTTGACCATACTTCAACTATCATATCCGGACGCCCTACTATTCTCGTTTCTCTTTTATTATGCAAATATTTATTTTTTTTAAAGAAAAAGAAATCAGGCTGAACATAATCTAATTCATATATAGTTATTTTCAAAAATTCATTAATATCATCAATATCTTTTAGGTCAATTAACTTTATTATATCATTTTTACTTTTATTTCCCCAATGAACAAGAGCACATTCTTCCTGTAAAGCATAAACTTCTTTCTTTTCTAACAAATTCAATATTCTGCCGGAAAACGTAGTAGTTATCCTATTGTGTCTGCCTGTTGTAGCCATTGGCATTATAATATCCATATAATTGTTCCTCCGCCCATGATAAATTTTTTACCTATTCAAAATAGTTCGTCAAATAAACTCTTCGTCTTATTCACAACTTCTGCATACACAAACCCGTCTGATAATTTCACCGATATATTTTCGTTTATCTCCACGTCTTCCACTTTTTTCAGGATTTTCTTGCCTTTGTACGCGACGGAATATCCTCTCGTCACGATAGACAACGGATTGAGTGCCTCGAGTTTTGATGACTGCGCGATAAACTGCGATTTTTTATTACTCAATATCAACTGTATACGCGACGTCAGATTTTGTTCTATGTGCAGAATATTCATTCTGTTGTCGTCGATTATATTCATGGGATTTTTCAAAACTTTTGTGTTTTCGTAATGGTTTATCCTATCACGGTAAATTTTGATTCTGTTAAGCAACAGCATTTCCATTCTTTTCTCAACATTTAAAAGCTGTTTTTTCAACTCAGAGGTATCGGGAACGGCGAGTTCCGCCGCCGCAGACGGCGTAGGAGCACGCAAATCTGCCGCAAAATCGCATATGGTGAAATCGGTTTCATGCCCGACTGCCGATATAATTGGGATTTTGCTCCCGTAAACTGTGCGGGCGAGATTTTCGTCATTGAACGCCCACAGTTCTTCTATCGAGCCGCCGCCTCTGCCGATTATGATAATATCGACCGTTTTGTTGGCGTTAAAGTATTTTATCCCCGAAATAAGCTGCTGAGGCGCGTTTGTGCCCTGCACAAGCGCCGGGAACAGCACAATTTTCGCCATGGCAAATCTGCGCGTGACGACGTTTATCATATCGCGAATCGCCGCGCCGGTCGGGGATGTTATAATTCCGATTTTTAGCGGCGTTTTCGGTAAAGTTTTTTTATTCTTTACGTCGAATATTCCTTCCGCTTCCAACTTTGCCTTCAACTGTTCGTACGCTATATAAAGCGAACCCACGCCGTCCGGTTCTATATCGTCGCAGTAAATTTGATACTGTCCGTCACGGACAAAAAGTGAAATTCTACCGTGCAATATGACTTTCATGCCGTTTTCCGGCATAAACTTCAGTTTTGCGCTTCCGCCGAACATTATCGCTTTTAAAACGCTTTTGTCGTCTTTTACAGTAAAGTAAAAATGCCCGGTTTTGTGATTTGTAAAATTCGATATTTCGCCTTTTACATATATATCGTTTAAAATTTGATTATTTTCTATAATATTTTTAATATACTCGTTCAATTCAGTTACGGTGATGATATTTTTACTATCTGAATTCATAAATTTATTTTCGTCTCCGACCAAATTATATATTTTTTGCAACAGCCCCCAGAACGCCGTTTATAAACGTGTACGCTTCGGAATAATCATAACGTTTTGACAGTTCCACGGCTTCGTTTATCGCAACCGAAACGGGAATATCATCGACATATAATATTTCATAAACCGCAATCCGCAAAAGAGCCATAGATATTTTGGATATTCTGTTATATTCCCATCCGATGATAGAACCGGATATAATATCGTCTATCTGTTCTATATTCTCAAATATGCCGAAGAAAGTATTTTTTATATATTCTTCATCAGCTTTGGTTAAACTGTTTAATTGATTTATATCTTCGTTTTCTGATTTTTCCGAGTTGTTCATATTTTTGCCGAAAGAATTGTATAATTCTGAAATATCGCAGTCCTCAAATAAATAATCGTATAATTTTTCACAGTTACTGTCTTTCTGATAATCTTTTTCAAATACAAGACATAATACAAATTCTCTGGCTTTTCTCCTGCTCATGGCAAATTCCCCCTCTTTTACAAAAAATAAAAATATATTTTTCTTAATTATTATCTATTATACAAAATTTATGCTTTAATGTCAATGTAAAAAGATTGCATAATTAGTAAACACATAAAAAATTTATTATATATAAACAGAAAAACAGAAGCGGTAAATTTCCGCTTCTGTAAAATCTTTTGTTATTGCAGTATTTTCAACGCTTCGATAAGAAATTCAGGCGTCGCAAACAAAGTAACTCTTGCTTTTTCTTCGTTGTTCTCCCACGAAAAATTTTTATTATTAGAGTTTTTTGTTACCTCGGTATTCCATAACGCTTGCAATTTTTCGTATTTCTCTTTAAGAATATTTTGTTCATCATATAAATCAACTATCGTACAGATTTGTATGTTTCCTGAATATTCTGTATATACATTGTCTAAAAAGTCTTCTACATCCTGCCGTACATCATCAATATGAGATTTCATTACGGTTCCACTATCCATGAGCATTTTTATATCTTCTTCTGTAAATCTCCATTGACCGCCGATTTTGCGTCCTTTTAAAAGTCCGTCTTTAATATAATTGCGTATTGTGCGTGTTGTAAGCGAAGTCATTTTCGCTATATCATCTACAGTGTATAATTTTTCCATAATTAGTTTTCTCTCTTTCCAATTTAATTTATTTATTTTCAGAAAACAAATTGCGCACTTCGTTTTCCTATATTTTCATTATATCACATATGTTTTCACTTGTCAATACCTTTCTTCATAATTTTTCATGTTTGTGAAAATAAATTTTTTACACAAAAAATAATTCTTGACGTTGAGTATATCATTATAGTATAATATATTATTGTAAACAATAAATGATGGAAGTATAATTTTTAATAATTCATAATCAGTATGGGAGTTGATTATTTGATTAATTGGTATGAAAAGAACATAACAGATGCGGTAACTGAACTTCATTCAAATGCCGAAACAGGTATAGACTCAAAATCTGTGGTTGAACGGCAGGCGAAATACGGCAAAAATCAGTTTGAAGAACAAAAAGGCGAGGGAATAATCAAAAAGATACTGCACAACCTTCGCGATGTTTCCACTATTATTCTTCTTGTCGCCGCCGGACTTTCATTGGCTATGGGAATAAATCACGGCGAGGGCTATACTGAATTTATCGTCATTATAGGAATTGTCATACTTAATATGATTCTTGCAATTACGCAGGAAAGAAGCGCGGAAAAATCGCTGGCTGCATTGAAAAACCTGAACAGCCCTACAACTCTCGTTATACGCGACGGCAAACAACTTTCGATTGATTCGGCTGAAATAGTGCCGGGGGATATTTTACTGTTAAAGACAGGAAATTTGATCTCGGCGGACGCGCGTCTTATAGAGAGCAACGACCTTGCCGCAGACGAATCGTCTCTGACAGGGGAGAGTATGCCTTCCGAAAAAAACTCCGGAATAGAATTAACAGGCAAAATATTGATAGGCGATCAGAGTAACATGGTATTTTCCGGTTGTTTAGTCACGGCAGGACGAGCAAAAGCGATAGTTACAGCAACCGGAATGAATACTCAGATGGGCAGTATCGCAAAGTATCTGAACAATACCCAGAAACTAAAAACTCCTCTGCAAAACAGGCTTGACAGAATAGGAAAAATCATCAGTTCGATAGCCGTAATATCGGCTTTAATCTTATTCGGCATAGACTTCCTTCGAGGCGCGGATCTGTGGGAAACAGTATTTATAGCGGTATCTTTAGCCGTCGCCGCGGTGCCGGAAACGCTCTCGCTGATTGTCACATTGACCCTTGCACAGGGCGTAAAAGAAATGTCTGCGAAAAATGCGCTGATAAGAAAACTTCCCGCAGTGGAAACTTTGGGAAGTACATCCGTAATATGCACCGATAAAACAGGCACGCTTACTCAAAACCGAATGACAATCAAACGTTTATGGAGTGAAAACGGCGAACCGTTCGACGACGCTTCGGATTTTTCTTCAGAACAAATGGAATTGCTGAATAAATTCGCATTGGCGAGCAATGCCGTAGCTGAAATTCAACCCGACGGGCATGTTAAAATTATGGGCGACCCCACAGAAACGGCTATTTTACGCTTATTAAACGAAAAAGGCGGCAGTACGGCTAAAACAGAATGTGAGAAAAAGTATCCGAGAATAGCCGAAATTTCTTTTTCTTCCGAGCGTAAAATGATGACTACAATTCATCGGGACCCGCAGAGCGGGTATCTCGTCCTTACCAAAGGCGCGTTTGACAGGGTGCCTTTTAAAAGTTCGGAGCAGGAAAAAATAAAAATCAGACATGATATTCACGACGCTTTTGCACACGACGCTCTGCGCATAATCGCGCTCGGAAGCAGACATATAGACAAACTTCCCGACGAAAACAGATTGAGTGAAACGGAAAAAGACCTCGATTTTGAGGGAATAATAGGCATTATCGACCCACCGCGACCGGAGTGCGCCGCCTCTGTTGCAACGGCAAAAAAAGCTGGCATACGCACCGTAATGATAACAGGCGACCATGCCGTTACGGCTGGCGCAATAGCGCGTCAGATAGGAATACTTTCAGAGGGCGATAAAGTGCTGACTGGCGCAGAACTTTCTGAAATGAGCGATGAAGAACTTGTTGAAAACGTTGCGCAGTATTCGGTGTATGCCCGCGTATCTCCGGAAGATAAAATACGGATTGTCGAAGCTTGGCAGGAGAATGACGATGTCGTCGCCATGACCGGAGACGGGGTAAACGACGCTCCGGCTCTTAAAGCCGCCGACGTCGGCGTATCAATGGGTATTACGGGAACGGAAGTCGCCAAAAGCGCGTCGGATATGATACTGACGGACGATAATTTCAGCACAATTGTTGAAACAGTTCATAAAGGACGGGATGTATTTTCCAATATACGAAAGACTGTATATTTTCTTTTGGTATGCAAC
>WQYZ01000273.1 GCA_009780985.1 Oscillospiraceae bacterium
AGATAACCTTTATTGTCTATGAAATAAGGCATTTGAGGCAATGGGCACCCATATGCGTGCTTTCCCGGAATGTTCAACATGCTGCCATTATCATCTGTATCTGTAAATGTAATATCCGTCCATGTGATGCCGCCGTCTGCGGTACGCTGGATATAAGAACTCGCTGCAGCCCCGCAAAATGAACCTAAATATCCTGTATTTGAATTCGCAAAATACATACTTTGAATCGGAGGTCCGCCGTCTTCAATATTTGATTTTATATAATTCCATGTTTTCCCGCCGTCGGTTGTTTTAAACATATCTCTTGTGTTTTGCGTACTCATAGATGTGCCTCCGCAAATCAGAATATAACCGCAGTCAGGCGTCGGAAAATCAATAAATAAATCAACGACTCCTTCAAAGTCAACAATATAATTCGGAAATTCTGTAATGTCCGGATGAGGAAAGACATAATAATCATGAGACGGCAAAATCGGTTCTGAATCATTCCATGTTGTGCCCATGTCGTCGCTGTATTTGATTTGTATTGACTGTTTGTCTTTAGCAATATAGGCGACTGCGGTTTTTTGCGAAGATACAAAAATGCCGTAAGTCGGATAACCATTAGCGGTGTCGTTACTTACCATGTCTTTTTCAAATAAAAACGCAGATTTATATTTCCCATAATCATATGAAAAGTCAATTTCCTTGTTTTCGCTGACAGTATATCTGTTCCCGGTAGTCTGATATATTATGTCAAAATACGGCGTTTCCGGCATTTGATATGGTCTGTCTGCGTTTGTCAAATCCGTCGGATTTGATGTGTTTTCTGTTCCAAAATTACCAGTTGTGGTTTCGCACCCGGTTATCGTCATAACCGATGCCACCGCAACTGTCAAACACAGCGCGAGCGCGGCGATTTTTCGCATATAGTAGTATATCATAATAACATAGCCATATGTATATCTTCGGGTTCTTTTTTAAACAGTTCTTTAATCAGAGTTGTCGGGGCAAATCCAACGCTGCGGTAAAAATCGACCGTATGTTTGGACGGAGTTGCGGACACATATAATTTTTCCGCGCCCGACTGTTTTGCTTTTTCTTTCAGCATATAAATAATTTGCCTGCCTATTCCCCTGTTCCTGTATTTATTGCTTACAAACATTGACGTAAGCTGAATCATATCGTTGTTTTCGCCGATTAATTCGCCGCCTATACCACCCAGCCCAACTAATTTTTCACCGTCAAACGCGCCTATATACGTTCCGCCGCTGTCGCAAATATTAGTCACATTTTCGATTCTTTCCGGCATATTGCTAAATTCTTTGACTTCGCAATATTCTTTTTCAAGAACTAATTTTCCGTCCCTGAAATAATAAATATCTTCAATGATTTCATATCTGTCGATTTCGGCGAATTTGGGAATTTCGTCCCGTTTTAACACGCGGTATGTTATATCTTCTTCGTTATAGAAGATATACAGCCCCTCTTTGCCGGGTGCGACTATATCTTTGCGCCGGTTGCCAGTCAAATCCTCAAGCCAGAAGTATATTCCCACTCCTGACGCAATTTCAGCCGGACCGTAGTCGAGCGTGTTTTTGTCAAAGACTATTTCGCCCGAGGGGACTTTATGTATCTTGAATACATATGTGCCGATTGGATTATGCTCTCCGGGATCGTTGCCGTTGTGCGCGAAATACCGCGCTCCGGTGACAAGTTCAAGTTCGCCGTCGCTGTCTATGTCAACAAGCTGCATATCGTGATACTGGGAACATATCGTGTCTATATCGTGCCTGATAAATTCTCTTTTGCCGCATGCACTTATTTTTTGCTCAAACCACCACAGTCCGAAGTTATGCCCCGCTCCGACGATTAAATCGTTCACGCCGTCGCCGTTCACGTCGTAGACAAGCATGGGAACGCACGCCATAGGTATATCAAAATCCCTGTGGAATTCCCAATTCGGGCTGTAAACGTCGTCGGGCTGTTCAAGCCAGCCGCCGGATAAAATTATATCAACTTTGCCGTCCCTTTCTCCAGCAGAGCTGGAGTGTATATCGCCGAACCCCATGCCGTGACCGGCATTTTCCGTGCCGATTACATAACGCTTGAATTCCCCCGTACACTTGCCGTCCGCATCTTTTACCAGTTTAAAGAAACACTGCGGCTCTCCGGGGCAGTTCGGGAAAACCTCGACCGTACCGCAGTTGTCTATATCGAAATACCTGATTGTTTCGACATTCGTCAAAGTTTCGATTTTATGCGTTTTCCAAATTTGAGCGGAGCCCAAATTATTTTCGCCGTTTTTGCCGGGATTTTCGCGCCAGAATAAACCATCCGACCACCATGAACCGGTTATGACGTCAAGCCAGCCGTCGCCGTTCACGTCGATGGGATAATCAGAGAAATCGTGGACGTAATTGCCGTCGTAAGTGATGTCGCATATTTTTGTCTTGTTCTGAAAGTCTTTTCCGTAGTACATATATTCCCCGCAGATAATTTCGAGTTTGCCGTCGTTGTTGAAATCAGCGACGGAACATGCCTCGCATTTATTTTCTTTATCGAGCAGAACCCTTCTGAAATTTTTTATCAAGATAAACCCTCCCCGTAAAATTTTTATAAATTTCTTCACTGAATATAGTATAATATTTGTTTTTAATTATGTCAAGAGGATTTGTAAAATAAATTTAAGGTATAAGTTTAAATCCATACTGAAAAGCTATTATACTTTGCAGTATGGATTTTTCTGAATCCTAGCTTAAATATATTTTTAAGCCGAATTTCAGGCAAATTTTAAATTAAAATTAAGTAATGTAAAGCAGTATCAATTTACAGAAACTCAGCATGTAAAATTACTTAACTTTACATTAAGAAATCAGTTTACGCTGTAAATTATTTCCGCATATGTGGGAAAATCCCAATATTTTTTTGCCACGACCGCTTCAAGTTCGTCGATCGGCTTCCTGAGTTCCGTCATTATCGTAAACACAGTATTTCTGTAAAATTTAGCCATCGTCAATTCGTCTCCTTCTATATCAGTGTCCGATTTAATTTTAAGCAAAGCGTTTTCCAATTCCTCAGTTTTTTTATAAACAGAAACAGTCGCGGCAGTCAGCGCGATTAACAGATTCGCTTCTACAGACGTGGAAAAATTAGGTACGCTATTATCCCAGTCGTACATAATTTCCGTCTTTCTCCGTAAGAGTTCAGCGACTTCGTTTTGATAGCTTATGCTCGACGGAATTATGCTGTTCTTTACCATATCGACCATAGTCAGAGCTTCTATGCGCATCGTTTTGCAGTAATTTTCAAGTAAAATCTCGTATCTTGAATGTAACTCCGTTTCTGTAAAGACATGATGTTTTGCAAACAGTTCAATATTCTTTTTGTCCATTAATTTCGGCAGAGCGTCGATTGTTGTTTTGAGATTCAAAAGTCCGCGTTTTTCCGCCTCTTTTGTCCATTCGTCGGAGTAATTGTTGCCGTTGAAAATTATTCGTTTATGTTCTTTTATTGTAGACTTGATTAATTTTGCCAGTTCCCGTTTGAAATCCTCAGCGTCGGCAAAGTTTTCGAGTTTATCCGCAAATTCGCATAAAATTTCGGCTATGACAGTATTTAATACTGTATTCGGGTCTGCAAGCGAAAAAGCCGAACCCACCATTCTGAATTCGAATCTGTTGCCGGTGAAAGCAAACGGGGACGTTCTGTTTCTGTCTGTGCCGTCTTTGGGGAAATGAGGCAGGACAGTCGCGCCGATTTCCATCTGGACTTTCTCTTTGCCCTCGTAGGGCATATCGTTTTCGATGGCGTCGAGAATTGCGGACAGTTCGTCGCCTAAGAATATGGAAACTACCGCAGGGGGAGCTTCGTCTGCTCCAAGCCTTCGATCGTTTCCCGCGCTTGCCACGGATATCCGCAGTAAATCCTGATATACGTCAACGGCTTTTATAACCGCCGCCAGAAACAATAAAAACTGAGCGTTGTCAAACGGGGTTTCGCCCGGTTCAAGCAGATTCACTCCGGTATCAGTCGCAATAGACCAGTTGTTGTGTTTTCCGCTGCCGTTTACTCCGGTAAACGGTTTTTCATGCAGTAAACAGGCTAATTTATGCTTATTCGCAATAATCTTCAGGTGTTCCATAGTAAGCTGATTATGGTCTGTGGCGATATTCGTCGTGGAGTATATCGCGGCAAGCTCATGCTGCGCAGGCGCGGTTTCGTTGTGTTTTGTTTTAACAGGGATGCCGAGTTTCCACAGTTCTTCGTCCAGTTCTTTCATAAACGCCGAAACTCTCGGTTTGATTGCGCCGAAATAATGGTCTTCGAGTTCCTGACCTTTAGGAGGTCTTGCGCCGAAAAGAGTTCTTCCAGTATATATTAAATCGGGGCGTTTTAAATATACTTCTTTATCAATCAAAAAATATTCCTGCTCCGCGCCGACTGTAGTGATAACCCTGGCTACATCAGTTTTGCCAAATAGCCTCAGAATCCTGAGCGCCTGCGCGTCTATAGCCTGCATAGACCGCAGAAGCGGCGTTTTTTTATCCAACGCTTCGCCGCCGTAAGAGCAGAAAGCGGTTGGTATGCAGAGAGAACCGTCTTTTATAAACGCATAGGACGTAGGGTCCCATGCAGTGTACCCCCGCGCCTCAAAAGTAGCCCGAAGACCTCCGGACGGAAAACTCGACGCATCCGGCTCGCCTTTAATCAATTCTTTACCGGAAAACTCCATTATGATTCTGCCGTTTCCCACGGGAGATATAAAACTGTCATGTTTTTCTGCCGTAACTCCGATGAGAGGCTGAAACCAGTGCGTAAAATGCGTCGCGCCGTGTTCGACCGCCCATTCTTTCATAGCGTTTGCGACAACATTCGCAATATCAGCGTCGAGATGGCTTCCCTGCGCTATAGTCTTTTTCAAAGCTTTATATGTTTCTTTCGGGAGTTTTGCCTGCATGACAGAGTCATTAAATACTAAAGAACCGAACAAACATGGTATATCTTTTATATCTTTCATAAAAATCTCCGTTTTAATTAAAACACGGTACTGCGGAACACTCCGCAGCACCTCAACTGAATATTATAGTATTATTATAGCATTATTTTTATATTTTGTCAACGCTGAATTTTTTAATTTTTATTTCGGCGATTCAAGTATCAAAAAAGGCAATAACAAAAATCAGCCGTATATACTTCTATACGGCTGATTTTTCACTTTTATTGGATTATGGATTTTTTCCCAACGGGCTACCCCCGAGGGGCGCGAACATTGTTCCGGTTATCTGGTAATTTTTTACGATCTCTCGCCAGATTGCCCGGGTGGATCCGGCATTTCCGCAGCTGA
>WQYZ01000274.1 GCA_009780985.1 Oscillospiraceae bacterium
ATCATATTTCGAAAAATTAATTTATTTGCGGAGGGAAATTAAATTAATGGGCAATTACAAAATTAAATCGCTGTATTCCGGCGCGGGGATTATAGTTACATATAAATGTTCCGCTTCGTGTATACACTGCTGCTATTCCGCTTCCCCGAACAGAAGCGGAGATTATATATCAAAGGAAACGGCGGATAAAATTTTTGCTTTGTTGAAAAAAACGGGATGTAATTCCGTTCATATCGGAGGCGGCGAACCGTTTATGGATTTTGACAGGCTTTTAGAAGTGTGCAAATCCGCCGTAAAAAATAAAGTTTCTGTTGATTATATAGAGACAAACGCCTCATGGTTTACAAACGATTATACAGTATCAGAAAAGCTGAAGAAATTGACTGACGCTGGAGTGGACTGCCTTTTAATATCAATAGACCCGTTTCACAACGAATTTATTCCGTATGCGCGGGTAAAAAGTTTAATAAAATGCTGCGATAAAAACGGCATGGGGACTTTTCTATGGCAGGCCAAATATGAGCGCGTAATCAGAAAATTAGATGAAAACGAAACTCATTCTCTCGACGAATATATCAGTAAATTCGGCAATGATTTTATTGAAGCGACAGCCGATAATTACGGTTTGAATTTTAACGGCAGGGCATTGAGAATAATAGAAAACAGCCAAAAATTCCCGAGGTATTCGTACGAACATTTTTTGCTTAATGAAAGCAGATGCTCGGATATTATAAAATCGCTTCAGCATTTCCATGTGGATTTAAACGGGGACTTAATACCTCCGTCATGCAACGGATTCAGAGCAAATATTTTTGATTTGTGCGGCAAAGGACTTGACGGAGAAAAATACATAAATTTTATGTCCGTAATAAACGGCGGATTGAATATGCTGTACAAAACGGCGCAGGATATTGGATTTATTCCGGCTAACGACGGATATGCGTCTAAATGCGCGTTTTGTTTTGATATGAAAAAATATATATACGACAGTCTTATGTTAAAAGACGGCACGGAGCCCTGCGATATAGGTCCCGCGGGATTTTTCGAGGAAAGCTGAGGAATTTGTTTATGAAAGTAAAAATTTTAATTTCAATGATTTTAGTGCTATGCGTTTTTATCTGGCTTTCGGGTTGCGATCAAAAGCAAAAAAATAATAACGTCGGAGAAAATATTGAGGATATTTCTTTAAATCCCGTATATCCTGAAAATATTGCGTTCGACGATTATCAAAACAAAAACAATCGGTTTGACGAAAACCCCATCGAACAGGACTTTATGGATTCGCTTGAAAATTTTTCATTTGATACAGCCGCAAAAATTTTTACAAGTCTCGAAAATAACTCAAAAAATACAAGCTATTCGCCTGTAAGTCTTTATATGGCTCTGGCTCTCGCCGCAACCGGAGCGGAAAGTCAAACCAAAGACGAAATGTTTTCACTGCTTCAAATCAACGGTAAAGATACCGATTATTTATCGGCGCAGACTGGAAATCTTTTCAGGAGATTATATTTCAGCAACGAAATCGGCAGTTTGAAAATTGCAAATTCGCTGTGGCTGAAACAAGATATGACGTTTAAAAAAGATTTTACGGACAACGCTGTGGCAAATTTTTATTCGTCGATATATAATGTTGATTTCAGTAACAGCGGCACAGCAAAATTGATGGGTAAATGGGTTTCGGATAACACAAATAAACTGATTTCGCCGGATATTCAAATCGATTCAAATACGATTTTGGCTATATTAAACACAGCGTATTTCAAAGACCAGTGGACGGACGCAATCGATGAAAAAGTTACGAAGAAAGATAAATTTTATTTGGACGATAATTCTGATAATTCTGTCGAGTGCGATTTTATGACCGCATACGGAGAATTGTATACTACCGGCGATGGGTTTATAAGTTCATGTCTCGGATTAAAAAACGGCGGAAACATGATATTTGTACTTCCCGACAAAGGGATTAAAATTGACGATTTATTAAACTCTCCGGATAGATTAAATGTTGCTTTAGATTTAAATAATGCAAAAAGCGCGCGGGTAACTTTTACAATCCCGAAATTTTCATATGGAAATAAGCTGGATTTAACAGATACGCTTAAATCTTTCGGGATGACAAAAGCGTTTAGCGGCGGCGCGGATTTTTCGGCAATGACGGACAATGCGGCGTTTATATCCGCAGTAAATCAGGAAACGCACGTCGCGATTGACGAAAAGGGCGTGGAAGCCGCCGCGTTTACTTCGATTATAATGGCGGGGTGTGCGTTGCCTGCAGAACAAATGGATATAACTTTAGACAGACCGTTTATATATTTTATAACCGACCGCGACGACGTAATACTATTTATGGGCGCAGTTTATAACCCCTCGGAGAATTAAATTAATTTATAAATAAAATGGGAAAACAGAATGGATATTTGGGCTAACGACGTCAAAAAACATGTTCGTTCAATAGATTGGTTCTTAATTATAACCGTGATTATAGCCAATGCTTACGGATTTCTTTTAGTCAAGAGCGCGACAAACTGTCTGACAAGCGACACCGTGAAAACGTTGTTCTGGAATTTTACGGAACAGCAAAGGACGATAATCGTTCAGTCTGCCGCTATATTTATTGGCATTGTATGTATGCTCGCTATGACGAAAATGGATTATGACCATATTGTTAAATATTGGAAATATATGTATGCGACTGCGATATTATTTCTCGTAGTTACTTTAATTTTTGGCACAGGTGAAGCAGACGTCGGGAGTAAAAGCTGGATTAGGGTCATGGGAATAGGCATACAGCCGTCTGAACTTGTAAAAATCCTGTTTATTCTGACTTTTTCAAGGCATCTTGATTCAGTTAAAGAAAAATTAGATAAACCTAAAAATATACTGCTGTTAATTCTGCATTTTGGCATAATATTCGCTTTGATAGTGTTACAGGGTGATTTAGGCACAGCTTTAGTATTCCTGTTCATATTTTTAGCTATGTGTTTTGCGGGAGGGATAAGTCTGTGGTATTTTTTGGCGGGATTGTTTATAGCTGTAGCGGCTTCACCTTTGGTGTGGAATTTGATGAGAGACGATCAGCGTATGCGTATTCTTTCGGGATTTAATCCTATGGTTGACCCGAACGGCGCGGGCTATCAGGCACTGAGGTCTATTAAGGCAATAGGCTCCGGAGGATTGTTCGGGATCGGTTATCAAAAGGGTTATTGGACGCAGCATGGGCTTGTTCCTCAGCAGTGGACAGATTTTATATTTTCGGCGGCGGGTGAGGAATTTGGATTTATCGGCGCTTTACTTGTTTTAATACTTTTGGCGTTGATATTAGTGCGTATATTTTACATATCGAGAAATGCAAGGAATAACTTAGGTTCGCTTATATGCTCCGGGGTTATGGCGATGTTTATCGCGCATATAGTCGAAAATGTGGGAATGTGTCTCGGTGTTCTGCCGGTTATAGGGATTCCGCTGCCTCTTTTCAGCTACGGCGGCTCGTCTATTCTGGGCGCGTATTTGGCGATAGGCTTAATTCTGAGCGTAAACTCTCGAAAAAATATATACTATTTCACCAGGGAGGAAAATATTGATAAATTTTAGTGGTTCATCAACTGCCGGTTGATAATCGCGGGATTAACTAAACTATGCTTATCTTGACATTGCACGTTTTATCGGTTATAATTTAATTAAACACGTGTTCAAGAAAAAATTGTGATTAATTAGAAAGGCGGAAATAAAATTATGATTGATAAAGTAAAAGTCGGGAAAAGAATTATTGCGCTGCGTAAAGAATGCGGATATTCGCAGAGCGATTTTGCGGACATGTTGAGCGTCACGCCGCAGGCTGTGTCAAAATGGGAAACGGGGCTGGCTTTGCCGGATATAGAAATTTTGCTGATGATGTCGGGACTTTTCAGAATGTCTATAAACGAAATACTCGAGGGGAAGAACATTCTGTATAAAATCGCTAACCGTCCGTTTAAAATGGGTGATATTGCGTATTTTGTGCCGGAAGAAGAACGCGACGAAAAGACAAAACAATGGGCAAAAAGAATTGTTGATAGCAACGCTGTAAAAAATTGCTGGGAGTATTGGAAAAATAATAAAGGTTGGAATAAACAGGTTGCAGAAAAGATGATTAATCACGGCGGGATTATTTTAGAAGTATGTACGAGACATACCGGCGGTTATATGCCTATTGTTTTATTGGAAAAACCTGACGCAAGCATAATTATAAGCGGTTTGTCGCCAACAGTTTTGCTTGAATGGAAAAATTTATTTGAAACAGAATTTTTTCCTCCAAATGTTTGTTATGCTGCAGTGGATAACTGCGATTTGCCGTTTGAGGACAACAGTATCGACGTTATATCGTCCGGCGACGGATTTGGAAACTTCAGCGACAAGAGAAGCGATAAACTTAAAGTGCTAGCAGAAATATACAGAATTTTGAAACCCGGCGGATTATATGTTTCAGGCAATGGATTCGTCACTCAGGAAACGCTTAAATCTTTCCCGGAAGATGCACAGAAAGTGTTGTTGGAAAAACGTCCTGATATATTCGAGGATTTTTACGATGCGTCCGTTACTTTGGGATTTAAGCAAATAGATAATACTATATCCGGCGGCTGGCATACAAAAGGCGATGAAAGCCAGATTGCAGATCTGGCAAAGGAACTCGGAATAGATGATATATATTTTACAGGTAATCTGAGATATTGTATAAAATAATAAAAATCATATTTATAGGGCAATTGCGAAATTTTTTATGCGGTTGCCCTATATTTTTTATTCAACTTATTGCAAACTCAAACATATTATGATATACTATATGTATATTAAATTTGATAATAAAAAAAATCAGGGGGTATATATTAGAATGGAAAAGATATTATTTACATCAGAATCAGTGACAGAGGGACATCCCGACAAAGTGTGCGACCAGATATCGGACGCGATACTCGACGAATTGCTCAAAGGCGACCCGATGTCGAGAGTCGCCTGCGAAACATGCGCGACAACCGGTCTTGTTTTGGTTATGGGAGAAGTAACGTCTGAAACATACGTCGATATTCAGGGAATCGCGAGAAATATGATAGACGAAATCGGCTATACAAATGCAAAATACGGGTTCGATTCAAGCAACTGCGCCGTAATCAGTTCTATACACGAGCAGTCGCCGGATATCGCGATGGGGGTAAATAAGTCGTATGAGGCGAAAGCGGGCGAAATGGCGGACTTCGACACAGGAGCGGGCGATCAGGGCATGATGTTCGGATTCGCGTGCGACGAGACGCCTGAATTGATGCCGCTGCCTATATCGCTTGCGCA
>WQYZ01000275.1 GCA_009780985.1 Oscillospiraceae bacterium
ACTGTTAGAGTTATGCGGATTCCTGCCCTCACGGAACATATCGTCAAGTCGTACTCTTCTATCTGCATCGCACATCAGTCTCAGCTGTACCTCGCCGTATCTGTCGTTCGTCAGAAAGATAAAATTTTGAAATGTGCCGTCAAGGAAAAAATAACTGGGTTTTTGCTTGTCCCCTCCTGTCATCACTTGATACAGCATTTCCATGCTGTTACCGAATAACAGCCCTGTTATCTCTGAAGGCGGGTAAGGGTATTGATGCGGCATACGGGCAAAACATAGATATTGCCTGATTATTGACTTTATCTTTATTTCCGATTTGCAATCCCACTTCATGACATAATTTTCCGTATTATATACAATAAAAATATCATCAGGGGACAGCAATATGCCGACAGCCCGAGCGTTCTGTGCTTTTACCATTTCGTGGTCTATCATTTTATACTCCCGCGAACTGTAGAACGACGGTTCTGCTATTTCTGTATCATCGCTGTCAGGATTGAATACATCCGGCTTTTCGTCCCTGAATACTTTTATATCCGCATTGTGCATCGTCACAAGCACATTGGCAATCCGGTGTAGCCGTAGTCTGCGTGTGATGTCGGACTGTACTATATTCGTATCAACATTGCCAATCAGATAAAACTCGAACCTGTCAGGGTTGTTTGCCAGAAGCGTCTGTTTGGCTCTTGTCGTCAACCGATAGCCGCGGAGTTTGTCTCTGTAATGCACTTTGATTACGCCAGTCTTTTTCAGCCGCGTAATCAAATCCTGCCTGTACTCTTTGCCGCCGCCGAGCCTGTAAACAGCATCGGCTGGGAACTCGCCACACAATCCAATCAGCTCGGTGAGCTGATAGCCTTGTGTGGCTCTGTTCTCAGCCGTACTTTTTGTACCCATCTTTTATTTAACGTACCCCCGTTATATCCTGTGAATTTTGTAAAAAATAAACTTATAATAATCCCTCATAAATCGGGGCATTTCTATGAATTGTACCATACCGAATTATTTTAGCTTGGTTCCCAAAAAAATTCGGTACGGTTTTTCTGCATTTTTTCGTGGTCTATAAGCCATTCTGTAAACATATTTTTTGGCATTACGGTCACTTCGGTGCAGTCTTTTTTGCCGTACTCTGTCATGTGATAAACGTTACAAAATCTTCCGCTGTCATCTACCATAACAAAAATCGAGACCGCGTCCAGGACCGGTTTCGCTTCTATATTATCATAATCTTTAACACGTCTGGTCGGAGTGTCTTCCGAATATATGTGCGCAAAGCATACAACACACTCACGAAACCTTTCAATCTTCGTAATGCTACAATATTTTTCAAGCGCATAGTATAACGGGTCAACGATAAATTCTGAATTCATTGGTTTATGCTTTTTCGGAAGCAGTGACGGTAGAGTGACACTAAAAATATTATCTGTATAATTTATCTCTATTCCATGAGCCTCAGAAACTTTTTGCATAAGTGCAGGTTTGGTTATATTTGTCGTCGAATAAATAATATGTCTGAATTTACAAGCTATTCGTTCGATTTTCATCGCCGCTTCGCTTGTCAGCTGTTCGTAGGTTTCCGGGAATGCCATAAAATTTATTTTTGTAGTTTTTAATATCCTTTGTATTTGGGATATGCCGTTTTCAATATCAGTTATTCGCTGTAAAATTGTTTCTCGTTCCATAATTTTCTCTTTCTACATTATTATAATGTTTTATAATTATATATTAAATATTGCGTGACAAACGTGACAGATGTGACAAACATCTCTTAAAGTCCGGTTTTATCACGGAAATTAATGTTTTATAAAAGTGTGACAAAATAGGACAAACGTGACAGAATAATATATTTACTTATATTTGTCACGTCTGTCACAAGCTGTCACGCTTTTATAAAAATCTGTATTATACGGTAATAGGCGGGATTCATTGGCATTTGTCACGCCTGTCACATTTGTCACGCGCTCTATAACTTTAATTTATTCATACACTATAGGATTTACGTCCCATGTTTTGGATTGTACTTCTTTTAAATATCCGTACTCGCATAACCTGTTTAACGGGATTAATGTTTCGTCAGCCGTTTTAAATTTTCTGCATGTCCTCATAATATCGCGGACAGTTATTTTTTCCGTCTTGGATTTTTTCAACAGTCTTAAAATATATTTGCACTGTTCTGTAATTTTATCCGAGCCCATGATTTGATATGCCGCTTTCGCGTGTTCGAGAAAGTATTCGCCGATGACTATCGCACTTTCCATATAACTCTCGCTTAAAATTAATTCGCCGCTGTCGGAATTGTCAGCAAGATACAGAAGCCCTGCTATCCGCAGCGTCATTCCCACAAATTTACCCGCAAAATCCGATATATCCGCCAACTCGTCAATCAGCATGGGTTCTATTTTCTCGTAAAACGCCTGCAATATTAATCTGGCTTTTTCGCTTAATCTCACGATTTTGGGAGTGTCATTTTTGATTCTCAAAAGTTTTTCTACCAATTTATAATATTGTTCAGACGTTATATCTGAAATCGGCGTGCTTCTGAATCGGCGGGTTCCCACTGTAGATGCCGGAATTGAATACAAAAACCTTGCGCATAATCCGCGACCCCGAAAAATTCCGTTACTCATCAGGTTTTCAATTACATTCGGTTGCGCGAAAATAAGTGCCGTCAACGCGGGATTTCTTATGTATTCGCTCGCTCTGCCCTGCCTGTCAACCCTGATACTGTCGCCGGAGTGCGCTTTCAGAAATACGTCTATATTTATATTCTGCGAATATCTGCCTGCCATCAAATCAAATATGCCTCCCTCTGACGATATTATCGCGGTTTTGCCGGCATTTTCGTTTAACACTCCCGACAGCCGTTCTGGGGTTATATCGTCGCAGAACAACCGACAAGGTTTGATTTCCTCAAATTCGCTTATTTCTTTGGTTATATCGTCTAATTCCGTTCCGTCATCGTTATACCCAACTTCGTTAGATTTGTGAGCAGCTTTATCTTCAAACACTTTTCTCTTTTTTTCAAGTATATTCTTTTCTATCTTGCTTTTCTCAATCAACGGCGCAAGTGTTTTATTTTCATTGGCTTCAAACAGTTTAATTGGCTCGCTCATCAGCGCGATAACCGCGCTTTTGCGTTCGGCAGGATTTGCGACAACAATGGCATATAAATTTAGCGGCTCTTTCCAATCTTGCTTACCTTCTATAGTGAATTTACCCTGTAAACACAATGATAGTATAGCGAGCGAAGCCACAGCTGCCATATCGGGCGAGGTTTGCGTTGTTTCCGCGACTGCGCGAACATAAGCCGAAACGGTGACTGGCAGGTCATTCACTGGAAAATCCGGCAGATTTATAATGTCAAACGGTATAGGCGGTTCCCAGACCGGTATGATTTGCTGACGCTTAAATCTGTCGAATATATCTTCATCGTCTGCGTCATTCTCCAAAAAACCTGATTCCCTCAGCATATCGGCTTTTTGTCTACGGATCAAGCTGGTATTTTCCGTCAATGTACTCCACCCACTCCCCGTAATGACTGTAAAATCTCACCTGTTTTTCAAAATCATTCATCGTAACTTCAATCATAATATCAAGCAACGTCTCGACATACCATATATCTTCAATATCTGACAGATATTTCCCAAAGTATTGAACGTTATTTACAAAATACTGTTCTCCCCAGAACTTCAAGTAGCGATAATATGTAGAAACTACCCTGAACGCTCTTTTTATCCACTTATCAAAATCAGATACTAATCTTTTATCTGCTTGAATTTCTTTTATTGATATGTGTGATATGTATCCTGATGTATTATTTAATAGGTTCAAATTAAAACCAGAGTCCAATTTTATTGCGGCTTCTATCGCAGTAAGATTAAAATATATCATTATAAAAGCAATTACATCGCCGTGTTCTCCGCAGCCATAACAGTAAAAGTGATCGTCGTAGACTCTAAACGACGCTGTTTTTTCGCCGTGAAACGGACAGAGTGCATAACTTTTTGGATTAACCTGAACACCGTAAAAATCTAAAACATCTTTGATGTTAAGTAAATTTTTGATTTGCGCAAATAAATCCGTATTAAAATTGTTGATTTTTCTATTTTTATGTGATATAATATTATTGTCAGAATGTTCGCAAACGCTTTGACCCGCATACAAATTATTTTTGTATGCCTCGTCTCTTTCTGTTCCAGCGGAAAGAGACTTTTCTTTTAGATGTAAATTCTGCATTTTATCGTAGTCCTTTCTTTTCAATGAAATATTTTTTCTTTGACCGGTCTGATTCCCGTGCCGACAGGTACTATTTTTACAGACTGGCTTGTAGAATTGCTAAGATACTCAAACAAAACATCAAGATTGACAAGATTTTTACACCCTGCCTTCACGCTTGGTATTTCGCCCCGCCTTATCATGTTTCGCAATGCAGTTTCAGTAAACGCCGTCTGCGGATCAGCTTCGCGGATTGCCTTTATCGCCTCTGTGATCGTTCTCATGCGTGCCGTCATATTTTTTACACCCCCTTGATTATTGATTTATTTGCCTGATATAGTGGGTCCGTTACTATCCCCGCTATGACTCGCCGTATCTCATCTTTTTCCTTCGAGATCAACTCATATCGAAATTTGCGCGATAGCGTCATTTCGCTGATGCCGATTTTGTCGGCTATCTGCCACATTTTCACGCCTGATTGCTTGATTTCTTTCCTGAACTTTTCGTTCGCCATAATTTTTTACCTCTTTTCGTAAATTTTGTTGTTTTTGCTGTTGACAAATTAGTTGATGTGTGCTATAATTATATTATAACATGATTATATAATTTTAGTCAAGTGTTTCACAAAATATTTGACATCATAAAACTTTATATAATATTTATAATTATCAAATGATAACAGAAAGGCGTAAAGGTATGATGGGTTATAACTATGACAATATAAAAAGATATACCCCGTTTGAGCTATATAAATACGAAAAAGACGATTTTGAAAAAACAATAAAAGACATAACAGGCACAATAAAGTACAATCTTCATGACAGAACTGAATCTATGTGCGCGGCAACTACTGACCCTAAAAAAACGTTATTCACGATTAAGCTACCGCTCGGTTCAAGTTTCACAGAGTTAATTAATATGAATGTTGATTTAATCGAAGACGCAATCAGTCAGTTTCTTGACTTAAAAGTATTCAAAGATAAGAATATGACAATAAGAAAATACGCGCAATGTCTCTCCGGAAATGAGGATGTACGACATATATTTGCTTTCGACTTATATATTTTTGAAAGCGACCCGCAGCTGATACCTGAAA
>WQYZ01000276.1 GCA_009780985.1 Oscillospiraceae bacterium
ACTGTTTACAGGCTGGTCGTAGAAATCCAAATAATATATTTTTTCATCGAGTATATTAATGGTTTGTACGGTATTGTCTAATATATAACCGGCTGGGGCTTTCTGCTCATACACTTTGTATGCGCCAGGTTCCAAATCATATATGAGGACATGACCGGTTTCGTCGGTAGTGTACAATCCGGCAGATTCGCCGACAACCGCGCCTCTGCTGTCAGTCACCATAAAAGTGGCTCCGGCTAACGGCTGTTTCGTCACTGCATCGTATTTGGATATAACCAGCGCGCCCGTTTTAGAGTTCCAGAATTCCATAGTTTTTATTTTCCCCCATTCCGCGTAAACAACTTTCGGAGTGTCGTCAATCAGATATGGGGCAGGAGCGTAAACTTCCGTAACGAGATAATTTCCTTCAGGTATATGGTCTATTCTTATTTCACCGTTATTATCTGTCACATACATACCGTCGGCGGCAAATCCGTTGCCCGGAGTTATTTCCCCGATATTTGCGCCGTGAACGTCGGTTATCTTAAATTGAACCCCTGCTATCGGTCCGTTCGTTTCCCTGTCTTTTTTAACTATCACGAGCGAACCGTAGGGTTGATTTTTAAAATACACAGTATAGGTTTTACCGTCAGCCGGCACATAAACCGTCTGAGGCTGAGTATCAATCTGATACCCGCTCGGGGATTCGACTTCGCTTATGATATATGCGCCCGGTTTGACATCCGGGAACAGTATATGTCCGGAATTGTCGGTAACGCCGTAAGCGACATGAGCGCCTGCGGAATCTTTCAATTCAAATCTCGCGCCGGAAAGCGGTTCATTCGTCACCGCGTCGATTTTATCGACCAAGATAGAACCGTAAGGATAGTTGGCAAACGTGAATTCTATGTTAGTCGTTGAATCAGGCGCGAAAAGCGCGGTCTGCATACCATGAATATTCAAAGTATAATTCTGCGGGGCTTTTACTTCCTTCACGAAGTATGTGCCGGCAGGCAGCCCGATAAACGCGATTATACCGCTGTTATCTGTCGTAAACCTCTCAAGAAGCGTTCCATTCTGACCGGAAATTTCGTCAGACATCCGGTACAGCTCGAACGTTGCTCCGGCTAATAACTGACCGGTTATCGCATCTATTTTTTTCACAATGACTGCATTTAACGGAAAATCTATGATTTCACCGTTATTATCGGCAAGCATCATTATATCTGAACTTTCAACAAACGGCAACGGCGTTAAAGAAGCACTCATATTCGCCAGTTTTGCAGATACCTGCAGATTTGGACTGCTGACGGGAACAAATTTGACATCATCGCCCGCTATCTCCAATTTCCACTGTCTGCCGCTGTCATCTACATATATATCGCCAACGTTTATAATCTGCACATTATAGTTGTCATTATGATATGTTTCTGGCTCGCCGTCTAAGGTTCTTTTCTCGATTTCGTCTTTTGTAAATGTCTGTTCGGGAAATGAATCCGTATCAATAATAACCGTATTAATCTCTCCGGCAGTTTCAGTTATATCTTCTGTTTTAATGCCGTTTACAGTAATGTCAGACATAGCTTCGATGTCGGGACTAAATTCAAACGCGGGAATATCTATAGGTTCGATTAACGGTATTGCGTCGTCCTGCACAGCTCCGACAGCATTTTCATACCCTGTTGACGGTTTCCAGACAATGATACCGTTTCCGGTGTTTGCCGTCGTGCCGGCTGTCTGCCCGGGCGTCCATGCGACTATACCTGTGCCGTTTGACGTGCCAGTACCGTAAGGATTGTCGCGTTCGCTGTCAGGTAGCGGTCCAGTCGAATTATTATTTTCACCGCTGTTGTTCTGTGAATCCGTGAGCTCGCCGGTACTGTAAGCGTTTGCGCCGGGAGCGAGATATATCCGCGTAGTGGGACTTTTCGCCGCAGTCATACCCGGAGCAGGTCTGATTTCCGTAACGATATACCAGCCAGCTTCAACAAACGGAAGGATTATCTGCCCGTTTTTATCTGTGTACCAGTTTCCCAAATTAAAAATGCCGCCATTTGGGGCTTCCCATTTTATATTATATAATGTATTCGGAATTGGATTCAGCGTCAGCGCGTTGCGTTTTGTCAAAATAAAGGTTGGTTTGCGTATATCCGTGAATTCTACGCGGGTTCTCTCTCCTTCGCGTAAAACTACATTTTGTGAGCAAGGTAAAACGACATCATACCCAGGGGGAGCCGCTATTTCGGTCACTTTATATGTGCCCGGTTCAAGCAAACGGTGAGGATCGTTATATGGTATTAAAATCTCGCCGTTATCATTAGTCACCAAATCCTGGAATAATACCTCGTCGTCTTTACTTATCTGGAAATGCGCCCCGGATAATGGTCTGTTTGTTTTACTGTCAAGTTTAACGACTAATAATTCCGGGCGTTTATCATTATAGAATGTCGCGGTAACATCGTCATCGCCTTTCAATATTATTGTTCTGACTTCAGGATTTAATATATATCCGTCTTTTGTGACAGTCTCCTGGATATGAAATTCGCCGGGCATTAAGTCTGTGATTCTGATTTTGCCGTCCGCGCCAGTTATAAGCGTCTGGTCGTAACTGCCGTCCGTTTTCCATATGCGGAATGTAACGGGCGTTACGGGCAGCAGATTTCCTGAACCGTCGCCGCGACGGTCATATTTTTCAATCGTCAGCTTCGGCTTTTCAGGGTTCGTGAATATAACGGTCTTGCAGGTGTTTGCTTCCAAAACTATTTCCTGATAGTTTGGATTTGATAAGACATAATGGTCGGGTGCCTGCTTTTCCGTGATAATATATCTGTCAGGCTCCAAAGGATATAGCGGCGAATCATAGGGTATATAAATTCGTCCCTGTGAATCCGTCATCAATTCATATTCTGTTGTACTTCCCGCACGCTTTATTGTAAATACGGCGTCTGATAAAGGATTGCCGGCCGTATCGACTTTTAAAATTTCCAATTCAGGACGTTTCGGATTTACGAAAACGACTTCGGACAAAGTATTGCCAACAAGCATAACTTCCTTGACTTCATCGGACAAAACATATCCTGCCGGAACGTTTATTTCACGGATCGAATATGACCCCTCGTCAAGCGGGTAATCAGTATTGTCCCAAGCGATATTGATTTCGCCGTTGCTGTCTGTTTTCGCTGAAAACTTCTCCTGTGTGCCTGATTTCCATATCTCAAACTCAACATCGGCTAAATGATTACCATCGGGGTCTTTTTTGATTATTTTCAGTTCGGGTCTGCGTTTATTGTCGAATTTAAGATGAATTTCTTGCGTTTCTTTCCCTGTGACCTCGAAAGTCTGAACGGAAGGCGTTACAGGGTCAAGTATATATCCGGGTGCCGGATTGACTTCCGATACTGTGTACCAGCCCGGAGCAAGCGGTCCGAAACAAATCATACCATCGGCGTTACACGGAGTTTTGCATAGTCCGCAAACTGTACATTGTGATTCGCCGGTAATGCCTGTGAATATTGCAGAACTTTCGTCTTTTTTGCTCAATTTGAACTGTGCGCCGTTCAACGGTTCGTTCGTTTTACTGTCATATTTATACACGTGAACGCAAGTCATCTGATCATTAGTAAACTCAATTACGATAGGATTTTCCTCAGTTGCCGTTTCGGGGTCGATATATATTGTTTTCGGCGTAGGGTCAAGCAATAACGGCAACGGAACATATATCTCCGTTACTTTATATGTGCCTTTGGGTATATCTGAAAGGGTATAATACCCATCATCGCCGGTTGTGACCGTTGTTGAATATGTGCCGTCAGCCTGTTCAACCAAAAATTTAGCGCCCGGTACAGGCTGTCCCGTAGCGCTGTTGATTTTGCCTATTTTCATGGCTCCTGATTTGGGTACGTCAGGTCGTTCGTCATACACTTTGAAATCGCTTTCAGATGTCGTTTCGTTGCCGTAACTTATGAAGACATATCGTTGGTTATTACTGTCGGCAGGTTCGCCTATCCAGTATTCCTCACCGTATCCGCCGATTGCCGTTACCGTTATGAAATGTTTTTCATCATATTTCATGTTTGGCTCTAATTCAGGCAAATCGCCGATAACCCAAAAATGGTCGCCGTTCGTAAACTCATGGTCGAACCCGTCTGCATACGGCGTACCGCTTTCGTCGCACAGCTCAAAATCGGAAAAATAACTTCCTGAACCCTGTTCAAATGCAACTTTAAATTTGGCGTCGGGGGTGCCGTCTATATTAACTTCAAACTCACCCTTATACGGTCCGCCGTATTCGGCGTCGCTTGTCAACTCGTTCAGATTGCTTGTAACACAGCTTATCTGTATATTGCCGGCAGCTGGTGTAGCATTTTCATTGGCGATAATCCAGTTATACACGGCTTTTATCGCGGAGATGACTTTATTACCGAAATTATCGTCGCCCGCAGGAATAAAGTCGCTCCCATGCGGAGGCGAAACCGGTGCTAAATTGTTGATTTCCTCCAATGTCTTAGCCTCGTTTCTACCCGTCATTTCGTAAAATTTTACCGCGATTTTCACGGCGTAATTCACCCAGTAGTCTATATCGCTGAACGACGAATTACCGTATAATATACTGTTTACATCGTCGCGTTCGCATAATCTCAGCGCGGCAATCTCGAAGTTGTCCGTCAGCTTTTCAGACAAAGTGACGTAATATTGCCCTCCGTCAACTTCTGCGGCTCCGGGCTTCACGGGATCGATACAGAACGCGAATACTTTTTCGCCGGTATCGTTTACATAATACCCGTTTGATGTAACGACATCGTCGCTTGATACTATTGCGCCGGGGTAACGGTCGCTGCCGCCGGCGAGGTGAATAACGCGGGGATAATATGTAACGCCCGTAGAGCCATCGTAATCATCGGACTTTATCAGTATTTCATCGTTGCTTGACGTCAAAGCACGGGTTAAATCCCGGGAAATGTCGAGGATACTCGCGTTAGTCGTCAATTCCCAGTCGCCGAGTATGTCTGTTCTGTCGCCCAGAGCGTTTCGCGCGTCAATATCGTTCATGTGCCACCACTCTGAGGCAAAAGGGGTTAATCCAGCGTCGGTACAGTATTTTTGCAGTCGTTTACAGTCGGCATTTCCCTCAAACGCTGCAGTCTGCGTATATGACTGCCATGCGGTTTTGTCATATATCATCATTCCCGTTTGATATTGATATACAGCCGCATCTACCGTCAGATCATGTATTGGCGTTATCATATTGCAGTTCGTAACCGTCA
>WQYZ01000277.1 GCA_009780985.1 Oscillospiraceae bacterium
AATTCGTGCGGCTTTATGATTCGCTTTTCCTGCTCGTATGTGTTTATGCTTCTGCCTTTTGGAAAGTTTGTAAAATATTCGCTGCTCGTTCCGTGCGCGGTCACTTGCTTGTCATACGTTCCCGCAAGGCGTGAAAAATATTCCTGCGTGTCGGCGATTACTTTGCGTTCGTTATACCCGTAAATCGAGTCAAGCTGCGCTAAGCTTTGTATTAATTAGGCATATAGTTATTTTCTTGCTCCTAAGGGTTGCCAGACCGTCCAGCATGGAACTGACTTTGCCGAATACAACCCCATAACACTCCGTGAAGCGGTACTGTTTGTCAGCACAGTCAACGCCCAATCTGCTGCGTGTCTATTATACCCGTATTAAACAATTCTTGGACAGTTACTACGAAGATTAAGCCTTATCTTTTGCGTTGATAACGCCTGTAAAAAGGCGAAATGAGCGCGAATAAGGCTTTTTACAGGCGGGGCGAAAAAATTCACTGACCGACCGCTTTGTTTGCTATACTCTTTTTTACCTGACTGAAATTTGTTTGCTTTTTCTTTAAATTAGTGCTTGACTTTTCATAGTATTTTTTAATTATATAATGAACAACAATATTAAAATAATCAAAGCGATTGTGTCTTGGTTACGATATATAATGAATTATAACGCATAAATAATTGTAATTTATATATAATTTATACAATATTAACATATGAATTTGTACAATATGCTAAACTGTTTATAACATCATATAGGAAATGTTTTCCTCATATGTAAAATATTATAAAGACAAAAACAAATGGAGGGCAAGACAATGGCGCGGACAATAAAGGTAATAAGGAATTTCACAGCGGTATTTTTAGTTATGGCAATGCTGGTCACGTTGATACCGGCGTCCGTTTTTGCGGATTCAGGGCAAAATGAACAGGATATCACGGCAGGAAACGTCATCGGCGAAAACGCCGGTAATAAAACAGAGGAAGCATATGTAATAGAAGAGATAGTTGAAAAGAGAGACGCGGTCACCAAGCATTTCCGTATGAGCGACGGAAGCATGGTGGCCGCTTTGTATGAGGATACGGTGCACTACCTTGATGCGGACGGGGTTTGGGAAGAGATCGACAACCGTCTCAGTGAGACGCCGTTTAGTCTGATTTCCGCCGACAAAGATAAAGTACAGCAGGGCTACGCCAACGCGGGCAACAGCTTTCAGGCCGGTTTTGCCAAAAGCTCTGTGGATCAGTACCTCGCGCGCGTAGATAAGGACGGCTACGCCATCGGCTGGACGCTGTATACGGAAGAAGACGCGAAGCGGGATACGGCAAATATACAAAAAGACACATCGGAAGCGGAGGGCGGTGTCCTCACCGCCCCGCCGGAATCGGAAACAATGTTAGCAGAAGAAAGCGTACCGGATGCTTCGGATACATCGGATGAAATATCTGTCTCCGCCGCGGAATCCGCGATTGAGGCTGACGCGCGGCAGATACAGGAACCGGTTGCAGCAGAAAACGCGGCTATGTATAAAGGCGCGAGGGTGCTGGAAAGCGCGGCGGTGATCGAGCAGTACGACGAAGCCGAATACAGCCGCGGCAAGCGGGAGGCGGACGCGGGTAAGACGCCGGAGCAGCTGGCGGCGGAGGCTAAGGAAGAGCAGTTCAGTGCGCAGAAGACGCTGCAGTCGCAGGTCACGTACGCGGATATCGTCGCGGGCGTGGATATCGAATACATACTTCGGGGCAGCGGCGTCAAAGAGAATATCGTCGTAAAGGAGAGGCAGGACGACTATACGTTCAGCTTCAAGATGGACTGCGCCGGACTGGTACTCAGGCAGCAGGAGGACGGGAGTATACTCGCGTATGCCGAAGACGGTAAAGAGGATGACGCGCCTGTATTCACGCTGCCCGCGCCGTACGCGTACGACGCGAACGGGGATTTCACCCTCGACGTGCGCTACGGCCTGCGCGAAACCGGGACGGGTTATGTGCTGAGCATAATCCCTGGCGCCGAGTGGTGCGGCAGCGCCGCCCTGCCCATTACCATCGACCCGGCCGTTACTTTATATACGAATGAACCGTCATTTAAGGGTACAATTATTTATTCAAATACATATGCCCAAAACAGTACCTATTCATATAGTTCATTCGGCGAATTGGCGGTAGGATATTTTACTACAAGCGGTATCTGGGGCGTTGCCCGTTCCTTTGTAAATGTAGGCTTACCTCAGTTACAACCGGGAGATAAAATCAGTGGAGCATATTTATCGATGGCAGCTAATCCATATATTGAATCCGGAAAATCATATGAAATTGACGTACATGAATCGAAAGTGCCGATTGACAACGTTTCATGGTATAACAATTCCAGTACAAATTCATATGATCCTACTATATTAGATTATCATATCGCAACGGATTCTGAATATAATTCTAAAAATGTTCATTTATTTGACGTGACTAAAACCGTACAGGAATGGTATAACGGAACAAAAACACAATACGGGTTTATGTTAAAGGAAAAAAACGAATATACTTCGGGGCAATATGATATGCGGTATTTTTATCAAAATGATCCTAATTATTACTATTATTACCCCATCTTGCATGTCGAATACCGCAACACGAACGGGCTGGAGGATTACTGGAGCTACACGTCGGTGGCGGCGGGGCGCGGCGGGACGGCTTCGGTCAATAACTTCAACGGCAATCTTGTCACGACGATGCCGCTGATGATCGGGCTGGACGGGACGCGCATGCCGGTTGATTTCTCACTGATATACAACAGCTCGAAATATAACGTTCAATCCAATAATACTCCAACCGGATACGGCTGGCAGCTTAATTACGATATGCGTATTGTAAGCACCAATATACCCGGCTTCCCGGTCTGTTTTTATGACGCGGACGGCACGGAGCATTATTTTAACGGTGAATACCACGATGAAGACGGACTCGGGCTTAACATCAGCATGACAAATATGTACGGCGAATGTTACATAGCGGACAAAGACGGGAATCAGATGTTTTTCAATACAACAACAGGATTATTATATCAAATCAAAGATACGAACGGCAATACTATAACCGTTACCCGTGGTATAGGCGGACGTATTGATTCAATTACCGACGGCGCGGGTCGGGTGTATTCCTTTAGTTATGACACTGCCGGTATGCTTATGGTTATTTATAATCCGGCTAACGAATATGCATATTTTCAATATGACAACAACGGGAATTTAATTGAAATACGATATAAGGATTATTCTCTCAATACGTCGGCGAAGACAACATTCGGTTATGACCCAGGATCAGGCGGCTGGTGGCTGACGCAGGTTAAAGGAATTGACGATAAAACGGATATTGATTATGATCCTAATGAAAAATATGTCGTGAGATATCTCACGTGGGGAAGCTATACGACTCAGAATACGCGGTATTTCTTTGATTATTCTCCCCACTCAACGATGGTGCGGGATGAATTCGGTTCTATCAATCAGGGCTGGGCGACCACGATAGAATTTGACGGGTACGGGCGTCCCACGGGATGCGACGACCAGAAGAGCGGACTGGCGCAGTTCTATCAATTTCATAAAAACGAGTCCGGCGACAAAGCCAACAACGGGCTTGAAATGGTATCGCGGGAACAGCAGACCGTACCCAATCTGCTTATCAACGGAAAATTTGAAAACCCAATGTATGACGGCTGGTCGCAGATAGGTTCGGCAAATACAAACTTTGGCTACGGCGCAACCGCGCATACTGGCGGCAACTCTGTAGCGATATCACGCGCTGTATCCGTATCCGGGGAATTGGGATTTCAGCAGACGGTAACGGGCGTCACGGGGAAAAAGTATTTAAATCATAGTCAATATGTATACAATTATACTTTTTCAGCTTATGTAAAAACCGACGGAAAACTTACAGGAACGGGGGCGCGTCTCAAGATTTCGTTTCCATACCCATTCTATTATTATTTCGGCGATATCTATTCGGAACCGGTATTCGACACCTTGGGCGAATGGCGGCGTATCAGCGTGACTACCCAATTCGACGCAAGCGCGCTCAATTATTTTAACGGCAACTATACATTTGATGTAACATGCTCCTTCGGATTTTTAGACGGAAATACCTCAGGCGCCACCGCGTATTTTGACGATTTACAGCTGCAGCCGGGAGAAGGCGCCGTTTCCGCCAACCTCGTTGAAAATCCCTTATTCATTAATGAAAACGGTCAATCAAGTTATAGCCATTGGATCGTCGACGGTGCAAACTTGTCCTACCCCGCAAACCAAATCCAAACCGAATATATATACAGAGGCGGATATATTCTCAGCTTTGACGCCAATACGACAGGCGCGGCGGGAATAACTTCGGAAATGATCCCGGTTTATAACGGCAAAAAAGACGACGTTTTTTCCTTCGGGGCGTACGCGGCAGCAGACTCAGCGGCGACTGACGGCAGGGCGCGAAGCTACGGAAACGCGGGATTGGATAACAAACCGGAATATAAAGTTTGGCTTATATTTTATAACAACAACGGAGAAGTGAACAGAGTAGAAGCGAAATACAATCCGTACATCGGCAGCGAACTATACCAATTTGCGGCGGGGGGAGCGATAGCCGCCGGAGATTACAGCTATGTGCGGCTTTCGTTCAGTTATAACTATAACATAAACCGGTGTTACTTCGCGCTGCCGTTCGTGTATAAGGAAACCTTCGGGCAGAGCTATTCGTATGACACGGACGGCAATGTTACCAATTCCACCAGCGTCGTCAACGCAAAGTCGGAGTTCGAGTACAAAAATAACCAGCTGACGAAGCTGAACAACCCGACGGGGACTTCGTTTCAGTACGCGTATAACAAGAAGACGAACAACCTCGTATCGGCTATAAACAGCGACGGACAGCGGTATAATATAACATACGACGCGTACGGGAATCCCACATCGTTGCAGACGCAGGACAACTCATACGCCAAAAGCATCACGGACAGCGGGGATTATTATATTGCCAATGTTTACACCAACACCCGTATCTCCATACTGTCCACGGATCCGTCAGGCGGAACGGCGGGGCTGGGAACGTCAGTGTGGCCGAGCGTATGGACGTTCGTACCGGCCGGCGCGGCAAATCAATACAAATTGAAATATGTAAACGTATCTGATGTATATTGGCTGTATGCCGGCGGAAGCGGTTTGCAGGTCAGCACAACGGGCGGC
>WQYZ01000278.1 GCA_009780985.1 Oscillospiraceae bacterium
AAATGGCAAACATTTAGGGCAAACATCAAAAATATTTAATTTTTATTATATCACAAAAGCCGCATAAAATCAACGCTTTTCGCACTCTTATGGTAAATTAGCCGACAGTCTTTCCAGTCGTGCGCCTTAGACCAGCTCAGCCACCTCTCCGCATTCAATATAATAATTAATAAAGACCAATAAACCAATACAAATTTGATAGACAAATGTAGACATAAAAATTTAAAGTCTATCTTTAAATAATATAATATCATATTTTCATCTTTATGTCAACCCCTATAAAAATTATTTTCAAAGGTTATGGAATTAATATACGGTACAGTATAGATAAATTATGAAAAAACAACAGAAATAATAGAGCGACCCAGTATATTATAGTGGTGTACTCCGAGATTGTTCGCGACAATGATAATATCAAAACGAATCAACGTGACAAAAAAATAAAATCGCACTTTCCTAAAAAGCACGATTCTATGGGATATATATGGCGCCGGTGACCGGGGTCGAACCGGTACGAGAGATGAATCCCACGGGATTTTAAGTCTTATATACTATTCCGTGCTTAACTTTAATTAAACATAGTTAAAATAAGATAACTCTCGGTTTTACGACATTTTTTAATAATTTTTATAGCTTGTACAAAAAATCACGGTAAATACAATATGAATTCGCAAACGGATTTGGTAGACAAATGGTAGACAATTAAATCCCGTGAGTTTTATTTTTAACTTAGATGTATTATTAGAATCAAATAGCATAGGATGGTTTATATTACACATTTTAAAATATTTATTTTATGATATGATTTTACACATAGAAGAAAGTAAGGAAAAATATGCTATTTTTTCAAATTTTAATAATCATGATGGATGTTTGAATATAAGTAGTAGCATATTCGATAACAGTTGGTTTACGAATAAAACATTGTATTATGATAGTTTAAGGTGCTTACTCTATCAAGGAATTCGTGCCTTTTTGATAATGATTACCTTTGGAAAGTTTTTTCTTGTTCATAAATTTTTTACTCATGCAATTACCGTGGAGTTCTGAACACGGTTTTTGAGCGAGTAAAAAATTTATGAACGAACCCAAGAACGCATAACTTTTTCAAGGTAATGTTCGTCAAGCAGACAGTTAAATTGTTTTTCGGAAATGCCGCCCTTGAAAGAGGTCTCACACTTCAAAATGTTGAAAGCCATCTGCCTGAAAACATTGAGGTTTTCAGCGGAATTATCTTTCCTTGCGCGGCTCTCGTCTTCGCGAAAAACCATATCTAGCACCCAGTGAAGAGAGTTTTCGACAGCCCAATGTCCTCGTTTGCACTTGGCGAATTGACGTGCCGTCATGTTGTGAACACTATATATGGAATTGTGCCATCACATAAAAATAAAATGGCGCAGGGTTGGTGCGCCAAGTGCTATAGTTATTTTCGCTGTTGTTTTTGAAAAAGTCATAAATAATTATAAAACCAGATGTAATCTGGACAACAGCCGCGATTGATATTAAAACAGCCATGTCATATCCTCCTGTGACAAGGGACGTAAAACGGAGTCTATAACGTCTATAACCTTGCAACACCCCTGTTTGCTACAATTATATATAGTCTAACATATAATTGTTAAGTTTTAAACACAGGAGAATATAAATTTAAAAAATTGGGCGTACTTGTGATACGCACCAATTTCCGAAATTAATCAATATAACACCTCTTGTCCGTCAGGCTTTTAAATAATCGCTTTACTAATGATTTCAATAACCCCAACGGTAAAGCAAACACTGGCGTAACAAGAGCTACAATCTCAAAAATTTCTTTGAGTTTTGACACTTCCATTATTTAAACTCCGCATTAAAAAAAATATGTCTATAATTTCTGTGAGAAATCTCACTAAATTATAGTTTAGCACGAATTTATTAACATTTAAATACAGAGACATAAACAAAAAAATAGAGCGTATAAAAATACGCTCCTGTGAATAAAAATTTTTACTTTGCGAATTGAAGTTATGAAAAATTTCTCTTGACATCATTGAATAAAAATGATATACTAATATAGATATCTAAAATAATCTATGGTGCTAATGGAAAAATGGGGAAATAGAATTGACAAACTCCGCAAATTTACATTTTACGCCATCTCGTTCCAACGCCAAAAAGCCAGGTATATCGCGCCATCTGGGCAGAGTCGTTTTTAAACGGCGGCGCAGAATCGAAACTTTTTTCTCTTAGTTATCTGATCAGTTCGATTTTCAACGTGTTCGTGCAAAATCCTTCTGGGGTTTGGTTACTCGCTTGAACATTAAATTTCTTGCTTTTATTGTTTCTGTTTTCCTCAACAAAATTTTTGCTTTTCCCGATTTGTGCAAAATCAAACATTTTTTCTTTTAGCACCACAAGTTAAGATATATTTTTAATAAAATAAATAAGCTGATGTAGCACAGGGGTAGTGCAGTTGATTCGTAATCAACAGGTCGAGGGTTCAAATCCCTCCATCAGCTCCAAAAAATTCCCGATATATTGCGGTATATCGGGAATTCTAATTTTGTCGCGCTCATTGGAATTTGGTGTTTTGTCGCATTTCTGTCGCACAATTTATGAAAAATAATAAAAACACGGATTTAACTGTGTTTCTCTTTCTCTTTTTTCTTCTTACCTGACATTACATTTTCCATAATAGCCACTGTCATTTTATTTACTGATTTAAGTACATGAGAGTATATCCTGCCTGTCGTAATCTCGTTCACATGCCCAAATAATGATGACACTACTTTGAGCGGTACGCCGTTCATTATTAACATAGTCGCCGCCGTGTGTCTGAGGCTGTGAATAGAAATATTTGGCAAGTCATACTTTTTTACAAGTTTTCTGAACCATGAGCTTATCGTGTCAGGGTGGAGAGGCAAACCATTCCAAGATGTGAATATGTAATCTGTATCGTGCCATTTGTCACCGATTTCTATTTGTTTCTGACTTTTTGAAATTTGGTGATGTTTCAATAATTGAATTATAGTATCTGAAACTGGAATGTCCCTGATTGATGTTTCAGTTTTTGGTGTGTCCTCAAATACGCCTTTTTCCGGCAGATATAGTAAATTGCGTTTTATGCTGATTATACGGTCATTAAAGTCTATATCTTCATACTTCAATCCGCATAATTCACCTTTTCTCAATCCGGTAAACAGTAAAACCCTTATCATCACTTTATTTTGTTCGTCTTTTTCCGGGAGATTCTCAATGATTTCAAGAAGTTTATCAAGATTTTCTTCGTCGAGATATTTTGCCTCCCGTTTTGCCACTTTCGGCGGTTTCACTCGCTCGCATGGATTGGATAAAATCACCTGCCAAACAACGGCTGTCGATAAGACGGTACTTATAAACGTGTGGTAGTGATGAACAGTATCGTCAGACAAAGTCTTATTTTCGACAGGAACGAATGCATTTTTTAATTCGAGATTTAGACTTTCGCTTATTTTCTTTGCGGTATCATAATTTATATTATTGCCTTTGAGCATCGACCTTATAGAAAATTCGGATATACCACTTTTTTGCGATAGTGACGCTTGTGTGATTTTTAGTTTATGCAATAATTCTTTGAAATCAATTTTACCTCTATATTTTACGTCCTCGCGTACTCCGCCTTCTTTGAGGTTATTGTAAAATTCGACCAGATGATGAGGCTGTAATTTATCAAGTTTGATATGTCCGATTGCTGCATATACTCTTTTTGAAAATATACGGTAACTTCGGATTGTTTTTGCCTTTAATTGCTTTTCTGCATAATCTTTGAACCATTTTTCAGTAAATTCTAAAAAAGTTATGTTATTGTCAAGATATAATCCTTTTTTACATTTTTCTTCGAATAATACTGCTTGTCGTTGCACTTCCTTTTCGATTTGTTTTGGAGTAAGCGATTTATCGGGCGTATAAGTAATATATTTTCGGATTTGTTTCCCCGAGTTGTCGTTTCCAAGAAAAACTGTTATTCTGTAAGTATCATCGCGTTTTGTTATATTTGCCATATTATAGCCTGCCTTTCGTATTTATACTTGATTTAATAACTATTTATCCATTTCAGATAATCTTCTTCCGATTTTACGCCGTTTTTTACTTCAAGTTTCCATTGTTTTGAAACAGTCTTGAATTCCTCGTATTTTCTTTCATACTCATATATGGTCGGATTGCGTTTCACAAGCATCTGGAGTTTCATATAAACCTGCCTGTACCTGTTCGCAGTCTCGTTTTTCTTCAGATTCGCTTGATACTGCTTCTCCGCGCCGTATCTTTTACATGTTTTTGTGCCGTCCTGCGGAGCCGGCGAATCGCAGTATAGTGTGTCGCTCCTGTTCAAGGGAATGAAATATCTCCCGCAGTTCGCACACCTCTTTATATATGTTTCAGTCTTTACCATATTCATAAAAGACGTGAAACATATATTATAGAAATCGTTCAGAACTGTTTCTTCCTCAAGCGAAACCTCGCAATCCTTATATATCTCCTTTAATATCTTTATACTGTAGGCATCCGGCAGTCGCTTTTCATAGAAATAACCGTATTTATTTTCTATGTTTTCGATATATTTCGTTTTGTTCTTTATATTGAATCCAATTGTGCTCGTAACAGCCGGGAGGACATCTGCTCGGGGATTCCGATTGAGTCCGAAAAATTTATCAGCTATATATAACCGTGTGTTTATCGGTGTAGTAGTCCATTCGTCGTTTCTGTCCATATTCAGGCATAAATCCGACAATTCCTTGAAATTCTGAATGATTCTGATATCGCCGTCGATAGTATAGATGAGCTGAAAAACTGACGCCACAAATTCGTTCCATTGCTTGCGCGTAGGATTTTTACGTTCCTTGAATTCCCTCAGAAACGGATTGCTTCCTGTTATCCAATTAAACCTATCGCAGTACACCTGTAGAAAATATGGGTGAAATGCAGTTATTTTTTGGAAACAGTCCGATAATGAATCTCTGACCCCCGCTATATCAGCAGTGAATTCAAATGTATATTCATTTTCAGGTATCAGCTGCGGATCGCTTTCAAAAATATATAAGTCGAAAGCAAATATATTTCGTACATCCTCATTTCCGGAGAGGCATTTTGCGTATTTTCTTATTGTCATTTCCTTATCTTTGAATACTTTTAAGTCAAGAAACTGACTGATTGCGTCTTCGATTAAATCAA
>WQYZ01000279.1 GCA_009780985.1 Oscillospiraceae bacterium
TCGAGAGTGTTTTGCGCAGTTTTCACAAGTCCGGGCGAAAATATCCCATACCCCATGCCTTCCGGGTTGCCGATATAATAATTTGTAGGATCTTCGCCTATATATACATCATGGTAAAGCGACGGCAGAGGTTTTGACGGCATATATTCAGAATAAATCTCATGCGACGATATATTGGGAATATACCTGCTCAAAACCATAGTCAGAGACACAACTTCACAGCCGTTGGGCATTTTATCTTCGATTTGATTAATGTATTTCATATTGTATTTTTTTACGTAATTAAGAACCGCTTCGCTCGAACTTATAGCTTTTGCGGCATTTAAGATTGCCGTATTTCGTGCGCTTTCGTCAGCTTTGACATAAATATCGTTTGTTTGGTCATATATGGCGGGAAAAATATTATTCAGCGTTTTAGAATCGCGATTCAACGAAGCGGCGGAACCGACGTCTGAAACATAAACCGGTAAATTCTGAAATTTTGATATAATCATTCCGGTTATTATAACTGCTATTACCAAGATAAAACTGAACGACTGATATACCCGCATTTTATATTTGCCGGAAATATAAGAAGAACTCATTTTTTTGGTTTTTTCATCAGGTTTATATTTTTCTTCTTCGCGCATTTTAAAATAATCGTCTATAGCATATTTATTTATCTTTGCGCTGCCGGCATTATCAATATAATGCTGATAATATTTTTTATTTCTTTTATTTATATTATCTTTACTGTCCTTATTATTTTCGGGAACATAATAGATTTTAAGTCTTTCTGTATTATTTTTCATTTTTTGTTTTTATATCCTTTGTATTACATATTATATAGTTATTATAATATATATTTGCGTTATTGTAAATAGAAAAAGGGAAAATTTACATTTCTCTCTCTCAAATTTTATTGTTCTTTTTTCGCATATTTTTCGAGTTCTGCGACGACTGTTTTGTATTGTTCATTGTCTTTTATGGAAACAAACTTTTCGTCCATTCCGAAAGTATGCAATAATCTATAGCATTCGTTATAATCGTAATTTTTTGTCGGACCTGACGGGTCGTAATTGGTATTTTCAAATATGACCGATGTATGCTCCATTTTTACCGCCGTGTCAGACGCAACAGCATATTTTACACATTTTTCAAAGCAGTCGAGCGTATTTTCAACATCATTTAGTTCGATATAACTTTTCGCCATATCCATATAATACTCGGCTAATCGGCAACTGTAAAATCCATAATCGCCGTTTTCCCACATCAATTCGATTAAATCGACAGCCTTTTTATATATTTTTATTTTTTTGCTTAAATCGTCTTTATATTTTGACCAGCCAAGATGTGTTAAAGTTCCAGTCAAAAGGTCAATATAACCTCTGATATTATTTACAATAAGCTCATGTAATTCACTGTCTTCATATACTTTCGTAAGCACTTGATTCCATGTGCAGTACATATACGATAATTTCATCGCCGTTTTGACCGCTTTTTCTTTTTCGCCTATTTCTTTGTAGTTGAAAGATAGTTTCTGCAATACGCCATCCCTTACTTCGTCATCAGTACAGTCTGCGAGTATGCGTTCGTTAATTGCTATGGCTTCGCGCAGATTTTTTTGCCTTTCTTCGTGAGTTTTAGGATTAATCATTCCCAAAACATGCGCGAGATGAGAAAGCAATCCGTAATCGTTCGGGAATTCTTGAACGGAGTTTCTCGCAATTTCAAGTTCTTCGTAAACCAAACCTTTATTTGCCTTTTCGTGCATCTGCTCATAAATTTTATCGATTTTTTCCTGATTTTTTGTAATGTCAATTCCGAGAAGTTCATCAGCCGTAACGTTGAAGAAATTCGCGATTGACGGGATTATTTCTATATCAGGGTACGCCGTCTCACTTTCCCAGCGTGATACAGCTTGCGGGGTTATTCCCAGATACTCGGCAAATCTTTCCTGCGTAACGTCCGATTTTTTGCGCAAAGATTTTATTTTATCTCCTATTTTTATGTTCATAAAAAATTCCTCCGTGTTTATAATAAAAATAAATTTATACTTGCAATCGATTGTATTTTTATTATAAAACACAGAGGACTAAAAGTCAATTATCAATTAGTTGTTGTACAATTAATCAACAGTTGAGAAATGAAATATTCCGTTATTTCACCTCAACTATAGCCCCGTTTTTATCTGCCGATTCGATTTCCGCACGGACAATCCTGATTGTGTTCATCGAATCCTCCGGCGGGTTTATCAGTACGGGCTTGTTGTGTATTATGCAGTCCGCGAAATATTTTATCTCTTTATAATACGCGTTTTCCTTGTCGTATTCGGGTGTGTAAGGCTTACCGTTCGGAGTTTTCGGATTGTCTTTGTCGCCTCTCGCCGCGCATATAAATCCGCCGTTTTCCGGCATGATTACAGACCCGTTTTCAAAATTCACCCTGAATGTCATCGTGAAACCGCCGTATGCGAGCGACCAGTCGTCCTGCGCGTTCACCGTTATCGGGTCGTCGTATATGTACTGCGCCGTGACTGCGTCGTAACCGCTGCCTTTGTAGAGTATGCTGCCGAGCGCGCTTACAGCTTTTGGCATTCCGAAAAAATAGTTCACCGTATCAACGTCGTGCACATGCTGGTCCAGCAACGCTCCGCCGCCGCACTCGCGTTTCAACAGCCAGTTGTTATAGCTCCAGACAGGCGTATCGCCGCCTCGGAAAAAATATCCCGCGATTGGCTTACCGAATTTACCCGAGGTTATGATTTCTTTCGTGACTTCGTACTGTCCCCAAAATCTGAGGCAGTGCCCAATCATCAGCTTTTTGTTGCCGCGTTTTGCCGCGTCAATCATCTGCTGGCACTGTTCGTGGTTCAACGCCATAGGTTTTTCGCAGAACGTGTTTATGCCTTTGTCGAGGCATTTGACTGTGTATTCGCAGTGAAGATATGTAGGCAGGGCGATTGAAACCATGTCGAGTTGTTCTTTTTCGAGCATATCGTCAATGTCCGTGTAGCAGTGAATACCCGAAAAATCGACGTTCCCGCCGCCTCCCACGCCGTCGAGATTGCCCTGGATTTTTTGGTTGTTCTTGAATTTGCTTTCGTCGATGTCGCAGACCGCTACAAGATTAATATCGGGGTTGTTTTCTTTTTTCATTCTGAGATAGTTGTCAAGATGTCCGCTTCCCATTGCGCCTATTCCTATAAGAGCCGCTTTTAACATATGTGTATTCTCCTTTAAAATTTTTGTTTATTTTTATACTTTACATTAGGCTATCGTAGTTGATTCACTCGTCGTATTAGTCGTTTCAGTCATATAATCGCCTCGAATATATACCGCACTATCAAAAAATAAATATATACTTTCCGCTTCTCCTTCATAATCTTTATATTTTTGTGCATAATAAACATGTTTATAGTCTACTTTTGATGATTTACTCACTAAATATATAGATACTTGCTCTGTGTTAGTAGTTGATGGGGGATGTTGATTATCTGCCTGATAATAATCAATCCCATTATATTGTATGTGGTCATATGTATCGAACGTAAACATAAAACTATCTTTGCATTTGCCTATACTAACTAATATTACCATAACAATAATTATTAAAACATATACGGGAATAAATCGGTGTTTTTTCATATCTTTCTCCCTTTAAGCAGTTGGTCTTTCGTCCAGCTAATCATAGGGTCGCGACATTTTTCAAGTTCATTATATAATTTTATTCTCAACTGCGCAATCAATTCGGACTTCGATTTATCATATATTATACTGTTCAACTCAAACGGGTCTGCGGTTAAATCGTACAATTCATCAATATCCGATAAATTCCAGACATATTTCCAGCCGTCGATTTTGATACACCGCGACGAATATAGTCCGAACTGCTGTCCGTTATACGACGATACGGCATAATCCCTGTCCCACTTCTCGCCGCTAATTAACGCAGGCGCGAGACTTTCACCGTGCAAAGTATTTGTATTTACAGGTTTTTCTATGTCAAGCAAATCAAGAATTGTCGGCACAACGTCAAGACAGTTATGCACATATCCCTCAAATATTTGCGGTTTAATCAAACTGTCGCACCGTATTATAAACGGCACGTGAACCAAATCTTCATACATAACATAATGCTTATCTATCATTCTGTGACTGCCGCACATATCCCCGTGGTCGCATGTATAGATTATCACGGTATTTTCAAGCTGTCCGGTAGCTTCGAGATTTTGTAAAATCCTGCCGATTGCATCGTCGTACTGGCTGACATAGCCGTAATATAACGCTACGGTTCTCGACCATTCTTCCCATGTTCTGTTTTCGAGATTCCAGTTGATTACCTGCTGTTTGTGCATATACGGTTTGACGTGAAAATCGTCGTCAAATCCGCCCCATTTTTCAATATCTTCCGGTTTATACATTGTATCGAACGGCGCGGACGGTCTGCACGGCAAATGCGGCTCGCCAAAATCCATATTGACAAACCACGGTTTATTTTGTTTTGAGAAATTATTTATGATTTCGTTTGTTTTTTTCGCCAAAACATGCGTGTGCGAATCTTCAAGAGCGATAGGGCAGGGGTCGCCGAAATTTCCGTTCGGATATGATATAGATATATCCGCGTATTTTTTATTGATTTCGTTGTATATCACGCCGTCGCTTACAGAAATGTCAAAACCGTACTTTCCCGGCGGCAGTGACGCCGAAATATTCCATTTGCCGCAAAATGCCGTGTTATATCCGTTTTCCTTAAGATGCCGCGGATAAATATAACCATCTACTGGGACTTCACAGACAGGGTGGGTAATGCCGAAATTCCACAGACCGCCGAAATATTCCGGACGCTTTCCGCATATTATAGATTGCCTTGCCGGCGCGCACACGGGAATCGGGGTGTATGCGTTTTTGAACCATACGCCGTTCTGCGCTATTTTATCTATATTCGGCGTTTTGACGGGTCTGATTTTACTGAACCCCACGCAGTCATATCTTTGCTGGTCGCACATTATAAACAGCAGGTTTTTATTGTTCATGTGAATTTTACCTCGTTTTTTATTAGATGTGTCGCAGAACTAAGAAAGAATCCTGTGATTGTACAAAGAAGCAATAAGTTTGACCCTGACCAAGCCGCGCTGACCCTTGCCACGATAGGTTTCCTTGCAGATTCTGAAAATCTTAA
>WQYZ01000280.1 GCA_009780985.1 Oscillospiraceae bacterium
AAATACAGTCAAGTAAAAAAGTCAGGAATTTCCCGATACTTATGGGGCAGGGAATATGGCTCGATTCGGATAAGCTGAAATTGGACGACGAAATCGGCGAAGTGTTGAAACACGGCACACTGACTTTGGGATTTATCGGACTTGCTGAGTGCCTCGTGGCTCTATGCGGCAAACATCACGGACAAAGCGAAGAAGCGCAGAATTTAGGACTTGAAATAATCGGACTTATGCGCAAGAAAATGGACGAGGCTACAGTCAAATACGGGCTTAATTTCACCCTTATCGCAACCCCGGCAGAAGGGCTTTCCGGTAGGTTTGTAAAAATGGACCAGAAACTTTTCGGGAAACTTCCGGGCATTACAGATCAGGATTTTTATACAAATTCTTTCCACATACCGGTTTATTTTAATATCCCGGCATATAAAAAAATAGAGCTTGAAGCGCCGTATCACGCGCTGACAAACGCGGGGCATATCACATATATAGAGATGGACGGCGACCCGACTGAAAATCTCGAAGCCTTTGAGGAAGTTATACGTCACATGAAAGAAACCGGCGTGGGTTACGGTTCAATAAACCACCCTGTAGACAGAGACCCCGTATGCGGATTTACCGGCATAATCAACGACAGATGTCCGAAGTGCGGCAGAAGCGAAGACGACGGGCAGGGCGATTTTACCCGTATACGCCGCGTCACAGGCTATCTCGGCACATTAGACCGTTTCAACGACGCCAAGCTTAAAGAAGAAAAAGCAAGGGTAAAGCACTCATGCGACTGCAGCGAAAGTTATTCGGACATAGCGATGATATAGAATTTTCAAAATAAAAAATATATGAGAAAAGGGAATAAATTTAAATGAATACTGCTGTAAGACAAATAGGAATACATAAGCCAGCCATAGCCGAACCGATACGGCTTGCGGGAATTATAGAAGATTCGATAGTTGACGGACCGGGGGTGCGTTTCGTCGTATTCGTGCAGGGTTGTCCGCATAACTGCGACGGCTGCCACAATCAGCAAGCGCAGAATTTCAACGGCGGATTTAATGCTGATATATATAAACTCGTTGATAAAATAATACGAGCAAAAACGACAAAGCTGACATTTTCAGGCGGCGAGCCGTTCTGCAGCGCGAGAGAGCTAGCGAAAGTCGCAAAACTTGTGCGCGAGGTAAAAGACGTTGAAATTATTACATACACCGGATATTTGTTCGAAAAGCTTTTGGAAATGGCTAAAACAGACAAGGACATCAAAGAGCTTTTATCCGTGACAAATTATTTAGTAGACGGCAAATTCGAGAAAGATAAAAAAACATTGGACTGGTTCTACAGAGGTAGTTCAAATCAGCGGATATTTGACATAACATGTTACCCCAATTCAACGAAAGCTCGTCTGATTGAAAAACGCGAGGATTTGAAGTGATGTATATAACTATTATAACTATAATGAAAGAGATTTATAGAGAACAAAAGTAGGAAATTTTATATTTGGAGAAAATTTATGAAAAGATTTATATCGTTAATATTAATCTGCACATTGATTTCATTTATATTGATTTCATGCAAAAGTAACGATACGGCGAATAATGCAAATGGTAATACTGATACCAATCAAAATGCCGAAAATCAACAAAGTACCGAAGCAGACACTACGACTGAAAAACTGGAGCCGGATTTGCCTGCCGAAGATTACGGCGGATATACGTTCACTTTCTTTGCTCATAAAATTGACTATGCCGGCGACTGGGTCGGAGACGGCGACCCGCGGGAAATCACGGCGCAAATCGACGATTCCACCGGTCAGGAAGTGGAAACAGGCGATCCTATCAACGACGCGGTTTATAAAAGAAACAGCGCAATAGAAGAAAAATATAATATAAACATTAAGATGGTGACCAACTCGGACGACACAGGGACTTTGAAAAAAGCCGTCAACGCTGGCGACAGCACTTACGATGCGGCTGTGATTTTCAACAATTTAGTTCCGGCAGTCGTAACGGCTGATTTATTAGTAAACGTCGACAATCTTCCGTATGTGGATTTGAGCAAGCCGTGGTGGGACCCTGCGGTCAATGCCATGTCGATAGACCACAAGCAGTATCTTATGGCGGGCGATTTGCTCATACTTGACAATGAGGCGACAAACGCGCTTCTGTTCAACAAAGACCTGATGGCTAATTTAGGACTTGACTTACCGTATCAGTTAGTCAAAGACGGCAAATGGACTATGGACGCCATGAATAACATGATCAAAGGTTCGGCAGCCGATTTGAACGGCGACGGTCAAATGGGAGTGGATGACAGATGGGGATTCTGCGTATATAACGATACCCTGCACGCGCTTCTTGTCAGCGGCGGAGGCGCTCTCGCAGTCAAAGACGCAAATGATTTGCCGTACATGGATTTCACAAGCCAGCAAAACTTAGCGATTCTTGATAAAGTTACGAATTTAATGTATAATCCCGATTATGTCTTCAATGTTTCGGGGTTGGATTATACTACTTACCTGCCGATGTTTGAGGAAAACAGGCTTCTTTTCCTGTGGGCGCGTATGAGAGTAGTCGGATTTTTCAGAGGAATGGAATCCAACTTCGGAATTATACCCCTGCCGAAATCTGATGAATCGCAGGAAAACTATCGCAGCGTGGTGAATCCTTACACAGGAGTGCTCCTCGGAGTGCCCAAGAGCGCGGACAACCTCGAAAGGGTAAGCATAATACTCGAAGCCCTCTCGGCCGAAAGCAGATATACTCTGCAGCCCGCATATTATGACGTAACCTTGCAGAGAAAATATGCAAGAGACAATGAAAGTCAGGAAATGCTCGACATTATATTCAATTCAAGGATTTACGATATAGGAGCGGTTTACAGTTTCGGCAACGTGTTTCTGGATTTTATAACTTTAAGTAAAACTTATAACAAGGATTTCGTTTCGTATTACGAGAAAAAAAGCGGGGCAATGCAGGCAGCTATAGACAAAGTCGTAGCCACGTTCCAGTCAATGCAGTAATAGCGGTAATAAATATTAGAATATATACAAAATAGATATAATAGATATATAATTTAGATATATAATGTATTATATCTATTTTGTTTTGATATATAGAAATAGGAAGAAAGGAAATACATAATGAAAAAAACGAATATTCTCCGGGCATTAAGTTTACTATTGCTCGTCGTTTTAGTGACTTTAACAGGATGCGGGGGACAAACAGAGAATCCGCAGAGTAGAAATACAGATGAAAATACGAATGAAACTTCAGAAACAGCTTCGGGAACGACCGAACTGAAACCGGATCTTCCGGAAAATGTCGATATGAATGGAAAAACGTTTACTATTTTAGTTTCGAATTATGCGGGTTATGCACCTCTTAATGCCCCGGACTTAGGCATTACGGAGCTGAACGGGGATGTCCTTAACGACGCGGCATATAACAGGGATATTGCGATACAGGAAAAATTCAACTGCGTCTTAAAGTCAGTCGCTTTCCCCGACGACGGCACGGCAGACAACGCTCTGAGAAAATCTTTGAATGCCGGCGATGCGCTGTACGACATATACATAATGCGCTCGGGCAAACTCATGACGTCTGTCACTTCCAATTACCTGACAGATTTACAGACGATACCGTATCTGGATTTTACGAAGCCGTGGTGGAATAAATCGACTCTTGACGCGCTCTCTTTCGGCAAGCACAGTTATGCTATATGCGGCGATGTATCTGTGGTCGACCTTTTATCGATTTTCAGCATGTATTTCAACAAACAAATGTTAAGCAATTTCGGGCTTGAAAATCCCTACACACTTGTTAATAACGGCACATGGACGGTAGACAAGATGTATGAGATGGCAAAAGTGGTTCCCGCCGATTTGAATAACGACGGGAAGCGCGACGTAAACGACCGCTACGGCGTAACCCATATACTGGACGGTTTGACGGCTCTTCTCAATGCCGGTGGAGAAAGTTATGCGGTAATGAATGCGCAGGGAATCCCGGAGATAAGCTTTAATACCCAATCCGCTTTTGATAAGTATATACATATTACTGAAATGCTATCCGACCACGATACTTTTTTTAACGCGCATCTGCGCAGTAATCCGGCAAGCCAATACGAAGCCGGAATGTTCGTAAACGGACAGGCGCTCTTTTCGCTCGGAGGAATATATTACGCTCCGGAAATGCGGGCTATGCAAGACGATTTCGGCATTATACCTTATCCTAAATACGACGTCGGACAATCGGATTATCATACCCCGATGTGCGTCGTTGCAGTTCCGTTTGTTACTGTTCCCATCAGCAATACCGATCTCAATAATACCGGAATTTTTCTGGAGGAATACGCATATCAGGGTCGCATGCAGGTGCTGCCCGCTTTCTACGACATACTGTTGCAAAGAAAAGTTGCGCGCGATGAAGAATCGTCGGCAATGCTTGATTTGATATTTAAAAATATTTTTATTGACGTAGGTTCGATTTATAATTTTGCGGGCATAATGTCTCAGATGAACGACAACGGCTGCAAAGGAAAAACGGAAATAGCCTCATTTATAGAAAAAATCACCCCAAAAGTGCAATCCGAAATAGATAAACTTGTGGCGGCAATGGAAAAATAAGGGAAAAGTTTTATATTAACCTAACGGCAAACCCGTTCCTGTTTGTCATTGCGGGCTTGACCCGCAATCTCCCTCTAATCCATAGGATTCCGCGTCAAGTGCGGAATGACTTTGTTGTCGAGGTAATATATAAAATATGATGGAGATATAATTCATGATTAAACAACTTGACGTTTCTGATTTTCCCTGCGCAGTCGAGGTTATTCGCACGAGTTTCGCGACGGTTGCAAAAGAATTTGCTCTGACTGAACAAAATTGCCCAAAGCATACAAGTTTCAGTGCCACGGTAGAAAAACTGCACCAGCATTTTAACTGGGGTTGGCATATGTATGGATTTTATGATGAAAGACATATGATAGGGTATGTTTCGATTTCTAAGGATATTTTTAATAAAACCGATAATGTATATGAAATTCACAATCTTGCCGTTTTGCCTGAATATCGGCACAAAGGATATGGAAAAAAACTTCT
>WQYZ01000281.1 GCA_009780985.1 Oscillospiraceae bacterium
GGAACATGGTACTTTTTGCCTCCTATGATTGTGTTTGTCTTTTCAACTTACACTTTATCACATGGAAGTGAATTTATTATTTACGGCTCATCTTTTTCGCAAAAACTTTTAACTCACAAGTATTTCACAGTTCCGTCTGTTTGGCGACAACGCTCCCGCCGCAGTATTTTTCACGCAGTTTCGGCTTCTCGATTTTTCCGGTGGCATTGCGCGGAACTGCGTCAAAAATAATTCTGCGCGGACGCTTGTATTTCGGCAGCTGGCTGCAGAACTGCATAATTTCGTCCTCCGAACAGGACGCGTCGGCTTTTAACTCAATAATCGCCGCCGCAATCTCGCCCAACCTTTCGTGCGGCAGACCGATGACCGCGGAATCTTTGATTTTATCGAAGCCGCGCAGGAAATCCTCTATCTGAACGGGATATATATTCTCCCCGCCGGTAATAACGACGTCTTTTTTTCTGTCCACAAGATAAATAAATCCGTCTTCGTCTTCGCGAGCCATATCGCCTGTGTACAGCCAGCCGTTTTTCAACGTCTCGGACGTCGCTTTGGGGTCTTTGTAGTAGCATGACATGACGCAGTCGCCCGAAAGTATAAGTTCGCCGACTTCGCCGGGCTTGACCGGTATGCCGTTCTCATTTGCTATTCTGACTTGCCAGCCGTAACCCGCTTTCCCGATAGCCCCGACTTTATGTATATTCTCCACGCCAAGATGAACGGCTCCCGGTCCGGTCGATTCGGATAAGCCGTAATTTGTATCGTATTGATGTTTGGGAAAATATCTTATCCACCGCTGAATCAGGCTCGGCGGAACCGGCTGCGCGCCTATGTGCATCAGCCGCCACGACGACAAATCATAATCGCCGAGGTTTATTTCGCCGCTCTCGATTGAATCAAGAATGTCCTGCGCCCACGGGACTAACAGCCATACGATAGTCGCCTTTTCTTTTGCTGCGGTTTCGATAATCCACTTGGGTTTTACACCTCTCAGCAGCACCGCCCTGCCGCCGACAAGAAAACTGCCGAACCAGTGCATTTTCGCTCCGGTATGATAGAGCGGAGGGATACATAAAAATACATCGTCATGACTCTGGCTGTGATGATTCTGTTCGACTTTGCACGATGTGGCAAGGCTCAGATGCGGGTGCAGAATCGCCTTGGGAAATCCCGTTGTCCCCGACGAAAAATAAATTGCGGCATTATCCGAATCTTTTATGTAAATATCCGGCGCGTCTTTTGAACAGGCGCGCGTGAGGACTTCGTAGCTTTCGGCAAAATCGGGGCAGGCATGTTCGTTGTCATTTATAAAAAACAGCGATTTTACGTTGGGAATTTCATGTTTGATTTCATCCATGCGTCCGATAAATTTCGGTCCGAACAGAAGAACCGAGACATCGGCAAGTTCGAGGCAGTATTTGATTTCGTCCGCCGTATATCTGAAATTGAGCGGCACGGCGACGGCTCCCGATTTCAGCACTCCGAAATATACAGGCAGCCATTCTATGCAGTTCATAAGTAAAATCCCGACTTTATCGTCGCGTTTTACCCCGCGCTCAATCAGCAGATTTGCGAGCTGATTGGCTTTATCGTCGAACTCGCGCCATGTGATTTCTTTGCGGTATCGATTTTTGTGCGCCGTTTCGACTAAAGCGTACTCTTTTGTCTCGAGAATCGGCTCAAATTCGGGGTTAATTTCCGTCAGGCATATTTCGCCGCCGTAGAGCGAAACATTTTTCGCAAGTATTTCCGTGATTGGCATTTTATTGACTCCTTCTTCTTTTATTCCGCCGTGTTTTCGGCATCGCCGAGGTCTTCGCTGACTTTTACGCTGACTGTCTCGTCATAGCATGAGAAACAATCATCAGTGAACTTTTTATCCGGCTTTCTGGTAAGCCAGCTTATCACCGGAACGATTACAAACCCGGCGAGCATTGTAAACGCCCCGGCGTTTATCGGGGACTTTAATATAGTCGGAAACCACGCGCTGCTGTCTTTTAAGAAAAGATTGAGAATGACGTTGAATATCATAAAAACCGTGCTGAAACCGAAATTACCCCAGACGGCGGGTTTTGTGGCGCGCTTCCAGAACAGTCCGTATAAAAACGGCGCAAGAAACGATCCGGCTAACGCTCCCCATGAGACCCCCATAAGCTGCGCGATAAATAAAATGCCTTTTTTATACTGCAAAACTGCGATTATCACTGATATAATTATAAATACCAAAAGCAGTATGCGGATTATCAGAAGCTGTCTTTTATCGTCCATTTTCTTAACGATATGTCCTTTTATAAAATCGAGCGTCAAGGTTGAGGACGAGGTTATGACCAGCGACGACAGCGTAGAAATTGATGCAGACAGAACTAACAGTACGATAAGCCCAATTAAAATATCAGGCAGACCTTTTAGAATATTCGGTATAATCGAATCGTATACGACCGCGCCGTTTGCGCCTTTTTCGACGACGCTGCCGTACAGACGTCCGAAACTGCCGAGAAAATAACAGCCGCCCGCTATGATAACCGCGAAAATTGTGGATATTACCGCGCCTTTTGCGATATGTTTCTCGGATTTTATAGCGTAGAATTTAGAAATCATCTGTGGTAGTCCCCATGTCCCCAAAGATGTCAGGATTACGACGCCGAGCAAACTCAGCGGGTCGGGTCCGAAGAACGACGTGAATACTCCCGGAGCAGACGTGACTTCCCCCGCCGCATTTACTTCGCTGACATTGGCAAGCGAATTTATCGCGTTCATAAATCCGCCGTTGTTGTGAAGCACCACGGCGATAACGGCGACAATGCCGACAAGCATGATTATGCCCTGAATAAAGTCGTTTACAGCCGTGGCGAAATATCCTCCGGCGACCACATATATTGCCGTGAGGACCGCCATGCCGATAATACAGTAGATAAAGTCTATGCCGAACGCCATTGAGAACAGCCGCGAAAGTCCGTTATAAAGCGAAGCCGTATACGGGATAAGAAATATAAAGATGATAAGCGACGCCCCGACTTTCAACGCCTCGGAGTTGAACCGTTTACCGAAGAATTCAGGCATTGTCGCGCTTTTGAGATGATTTGTCATGATTCGCGTGCGCCGTCCGAGGATTATCCACGGCATCAGCGAACCTATAAAAGCGTTGCCTAAGCCTACCCAAGTGGCGGCGGTGCCGAATCTCCAGCCGAACTGTCCGGCATATCCGACAAAGATAACTGCGGAAAAATATGTAGTCCCGTACGCGAAAGCAGTCAGCCACGGACCGACCGAACGCCCCGCCAATACAAACTCATTGACGCTTGACGCTCTCTTACGGAAATACAGACCGATGAAAATAGTGACCGCGAAAAACAGCAGAAGTAAGATCACTTTGATTGCCATATAAAAACACACCTTTCTCTAAAAAAACTTAAAATAATAAAATAACGCCCCGGATTCATACGAACAAAGTTCGTTTTATCCGAGGGCGATCAGTTACAAAACTATTTACAGTTAAATAATCGCGGTGCCACCTCAGTTCCGCACAGCCTCGCAACTGTACGCTTACAGAGTAATAACGAAATAAATTTCGTAAAACAGACGAAATCCGTTATAACTCAACATGCTTTTACGGGCATTCCCGTCGCTCCCTACTTTTACAATTAACAATAACAGATAACTCGCCGAACGTGTTCGGCATAACAATTATTAATTATAGTTCAAGGCGAAGTTCCCGGGATGTATTCGTCCGTCCATTCCCCGTCGGCTCGCACCAACCGCCGACTCTCTGAATATGAGCTAATGGAGGATTACTTGTTCCCAATCATCACTTTTATAAATTTATTTTAATATTCATAATTATATCATACTTTTTCAAAATAAGCAAGCATTTTTGAAAATTATGATATAATTATTTACAAAGAATAATTTCCTCTTCCAACATGAGGCTTGAACAGAAAGTCCCCGCACTTAAATACAATCAAGAATTAAGTATGGGGACGTTCACTAAAATTAATTACAATTATTTAACGAAAAGTCTTTTTCTGAAAACAACTGCGCCTGCTGCTGCTATTACCATAACTGCGAATATTGCTAAAGCATTATCGCCTGTCGTAGGAGCTGTGGTTGCCGGAGCTGCCGGAGCGGGGGCAGGAGCAGGAGTTCCTGCGTCTGGGGCCGGTGCTGCTGCGTCAGTTGCGGGAGCGGCTACTGTAGGTCCCGGTATTGGCGCACCGAGAGTTACTGTTGCAAACTGTGCGATATTTCTGCCATTAGATAAACCTGACGAAATTTGAGTGTGAATATAGCCATCATTGTATTCGTCAAGGACTATACAAATAGTAAACTGTGAGCCTTCTTTTAATTTACCGCCATTGTAGAAAGCATTGACAGGAACTCTGAATTCATAATTAATTCTATCTCCGTCAGGAACTATTTGGTAATCCGTTCCAGATGTTAATGCAAGCTCATCGGCGCCATCATATTGTGTAAAATATGTGATAACAAGTTCTCCCGTCGTACTGTCCCTTCCTATCATAAATTCGCACACATTCGTGTCTTCGCCGACATTGGATAAACCCATTTGTACTCCCGCCTGGTCCCAAGCTCCGCTTCCGTCATTGTTATAATATTTGTTCTCCATTGAGATAAACATATAAACATAGTTCTCGTCGTATGAAGCGTATATATCATACTGCATAGCTTTTGCAGCTGCTTCCAGTGTGTCGTCATTTCCGCCGTAGGAGATATCGCCAGGTTGAATATCTACTTTAGAATATCCATACTCATCGAGTTTGCCGTCTATAACCGGTGTTTGGGCATAGCCTTTGAATTCAAGTTTTACATTGTTCAAATTTGTCTCCTGAGTAAATGCCCAAACTGGCAAGGTCAAGAGAATTGCTATTATAAGAATAATACTGAATTTTTTCACAGCATTCATAGCTCTTATACCTCCGAGATTATTGAATTATTGTATAAAATAAATTATTTAACGAGAAGTTTTTTTCTGAAAATAACAACGCCTGCTGCAGCGATTACCATAACTGAGAATATAGCCAATGTATTGTCGCCTGTCGTAGGAGCTGTGGTTGCCGGAGCTGCTGGA
>WQYZ01000282.1 GCA_009780985.1 Oscillospiraceae bacterium
GCAGCCGTCGAAATGAGCAGAATTTTATTGTATATATCCTGCATGAGTGCCTTAGCTTTTCCCCATATATCGTCGTCAGCGGCTAATGCCTGCGTAGTCAGCATGATTGAAATTATTGTTGTCGCAATTACAGTTTGTAGCCGCCTTTTATGTTTTGTAATCAGTTTTATATTTTTTTGCTCCGATTGTATGAGCGTTTCCTTGTTTTTCACCTTGATTCCTCCGTTCGATTTTTTATTATATTTTTATTTATAAATAAAAAAATGCTCTGCATCTTTTATAATAATGCAGAGCATTTTTTATTATTTTATAGTTTTTTCTTGGATTTTGTATAGTCTCTAAGTTCCTTAACGGAGCTTATTTTGTTTCTGCCGCAGCAGTAAACGTATGTAATACGGTCTATTTCATTGAGAAGATAATTATCAGCATATTCGATATTGATACAGTATTCACACGGAAAACAATCTGTTTTTATGTTCGCATACGGACGCCCATTGTGAATCCTCTTATTCTGCGGACAATCGTTTATTATGTAATGATATCGGTAGGCTTCATATTCCGTTCTGATATTTTCCCTCCGCAAGGGCTGTAATTTGTCGCATAAATTCAGCCACTCTTTCCTGTAGTATTCTGCCTTTTTGTTGTAAATCCATTTCTTCTTCGACACGTTTTCAATTAACAGGTCCCGTAGTTCGCTTTCGGTTATGGTACCGTTCATGGCTGACAAATCTATTTCGAGTACAGATATGTCTGAACTCCGTATTTTTTGCAGTTTATCTTCGTCAATCCCATGCGAAACCTTGATTTCCGCCAGCAAGCACTGATTGCCGCTGTATAACGCAACATCCGGGACGAAATCATCTACTCTTTTTTCAAGTTCCACTCTGTCAAACTTTATATACATTTCCCCGGATGCATATTCCTGTTTATTTCGCGGGAAATCGTGTCCTTGATAATGGACAGCCGTAAATTTAGTCAAAACGTATACTTTCGGAACTCTGATATATTTCTCTTTTTCCAAAATCGATTTCGCCATTATGTGCAATACCGTTTCCGTACCTTTTTGGCAGTCCTCGTCTTTTGCGTGGGCGAAATGATGTTCTTTTATGCTACCTTTTCTGGCGACCAGCCTCGCATTGCAGGCAGGGCAGGTACAGCCGCATTTCAATCCGCTCTCGACTTCCGAGACGTGAATTAAAGTGCCATTTTTGACGGCATATGACATTTTCAGCATCGTGTATTCGCAACCCGTGAGATTGCTTTCTCCATGCATCGTCCCGAATCGACTATAATGCGGGTATGCTTGCCGCTCCCGATTTCGCCCGCACCATCGCTGGCAGTGACAGTAAACTCAATTCTACGCCCGAAAATATATTCGATAGTCGCGGTTGCCGTAATCTCAGCTCCGAGCGGACTGGCGGCTGTGTGCGATACATTTACTTGTGTTCCCACGGAGGTCTGACCCTGCTCCAAGCCGTCAGTGAGACACTCGCAGGCAACTTTTTCCATCAGCGCAATCATCATCGGCGTCGCGAATACATCGAGGCTTCCGCTCCCGACAGCTTTTGCCGTGTTGCTTTCACTTACAATGGTTTTGACAGTTGCGGCTTTACCCAGTTTAATGTTTGAGTCGATAATGCCGCCTTGTACGGCGAATACCGCTGCGACAATATGCTTGCATAAGCATTTGCCGTCGTTGCCAGTTCGGCAATTACAATAATGTCTCTCGAAATATGAACCGTCCCGCGCAAATTTGAGAATGACCCCGCGGGTATCGTATTTGTCCCTGACCTGCGCCCAGTATTCGCCGTCATTCCGTAATTCAAATTCAACTTTCCCCGCATTGTACAATTTTGTGCCGCTCCTTATTGAATTGACCTCATGAAGCTCGCTTTCAAGCGTAGCTAATGTAACTGCTATTTTATTCGCCATTTGTCTCTTCCTCCGTATCTTTACCTTTTACCGCCGCTTCATCGGCAAAAAATTTTTGTTCAGCCTCCAGTTCGCGCTGTAGTTCCTCCTCTGTCGGCAAATACAACTTATACTTCGAAGTGAAATCTGTGTGTTCTGCTCAGGCAGGGTGTATCGCACTACCGATTCGTTCTTGTCAGCGCACAGAATAATCCCAATCGGGGGATTATCACCTTCATTCATTTTCTCCCGCGTGTAGTAATTGACGTACATTTGCATCTGCCCGATGTCCTGATGGGTCAGCTTGCCAGTCTTGAGGTCGATCAGCACGAAACATTTGAGAATGTAATTGTAGAAAACGAGGTCGATATAGAAATGTTCCCCGTCGAAGCTGATTAGTTTCTGCCTTGCCTCAAATGTGAATCCTCGCCCGAGTTCCAGCAAAAACTTCTGTATATGAGTTACGAGAGCATTTTCTAATTTTGTTTCGTATAAGTCGTCGTTCTGCCGAAGCCCTAAAAACTCCAGAACATATGGGTCTTTCACAACGTCAAGCGAATTCTTATACGGCTCTTTCAATATTATTTCGTCGCGGACAGCATTGCGGTTTCGGCTCGACAGCACCCGTTCGTAGCAAAAGCTGTTTATCTGCCGTTCGAGCTGCCGCGTACTCCAACCGCCTTTTGACGATTCTTCCACATAATAGTTGCGCGCATTTGGATTTTCCACTTTCATTATCATTCGGTAGTGCGTCCAGCTCAATTCGGTACGCAGTGCGTTCCGAATCGGAAATGTTAAGTAAAATTGCCGCATAAAACGCAAATTTCGTTCATCAAAACCTTTGCCGAAATCAGTTGTCAGCCTCTCGGATAAATATCTCATCAAGTATTTGCCATACTCAGCGCGGCTATCTTTGCCAACAGTTTCTGTTATCAGCTTGCCAATATTCCAGTATGCCTCAACCATAGCTAAGTTCACGGCGGCATATGCCCGCGAACGAGCAAGCTCCAATATAACTTTTACTTCATCATACAACTGATTGTCTCCGATTTCATTCATTTAATGCGCCTCCCTTGCATGAATTTTACTCCTGCGAATATTTATTATATTATATCATATATTTTTTACAATATGTTGATATTTTATAAAATTAATGTTATAATCTTTCAAAGAACAGATTTGAAATAAAATTATAACTTAAATCGAAAGATATTGCGCATCATAATACCCTTTGATTTAAATTATAATTGATTTTTGTTCGACAATTTTTTGATTATTTTATATAGATGAGAAAATTAATAGAAGAGAATGTAAAATATATTTTCAATAAAACTAAAAAATCATTATTTGCGGGATTCTGCATTTTATTATGTTTTTATAATATTTACATCTACACTCCATCTACACTTTTTCCGAAAAATATTCTAAAAGCATGCTTTTTGGAATAGTGCGAGCCATCTTGAATATCGAGCCAAAAGTATAGAAATAGCAGGAAATACCATAGTTTTACGGGGAATATATAATCGTACTCAACATCACAAAATCATATATAATCACTGGGGATTTTCCTTCGGGACCAAGAGGCCGGAGGTTCAAATCCTCTCACTCCGATACGATAAAAACCTCATTCCTGCTAAGGTTTGAGGCTTTTATATTTTTCTTGTAAAACAGTAAAAAAATGAAAATGGTCAAGTTTTGGTCAAGTAGGTAGAAAAATCTATTAATTTATTATGAGTAAGTAATTACAGTGCGAATCATGAGCTAGAATAAAAAGCAAAAAATTGTGGTCCTGGATGTTGCCGGTCGAATCCGGTCATTCACCTTATGAAAGCCCCCGATATATTGCGATATATCGGGACTTTTGTTTTTGTGCGGAATTAGTCGAAATACGAAAATGTTCAAGTTTTGTTCAAGAAAGTAATAATTTTTATGAAAAATCATAAATACTTTTAAATTGGAACAAACATATCTATTTCTTTTTCTTTATATCCTTTGCCCAATTTTCATCTATTTTCCCGTCTTTGCGGCTTCTTACGCTGTTTACAACCTTGACAACCGCTCCGTAAAGTGATTGAGTGCCGACTGGACTTGCTTCATAATTTGCGGTCATTGCCCCGCTTATCCCAAGGCTATTCGCTTCGCTGAACGAATCAATATTTGCTCCTAAGAATAAGAATTTCCAGCTATATACATTCTGCTGCCTTTCTATCATTATCTTTTATCTGGCTCTTAGTAAATTCCTTGCTTGAATTTTCCATTCCGTCGGTCGTGATGACAAATATCACTTTTCCGGGTCTGCCTTTTTCGTTGGTTTTAGATAGCCGTTCCCCAACATCGTTAATTGTCTTTCTGACCGCGTCCAACATTTGTCTCTTCTAATATTACAGTAGTAACGTCACATTTTTATGATAATGATACCACATGGAGGTAGCTTGATGGTTTCTACGCCAGTCAATCCAGTTCTGAATATAAGATTTGCCCAAGGTCCACCAACGCCTGAAAATAGAATCGAAAATCATGCGAATGTCTCCCTTGCTCAAACGGGCAAATTTCGCCCCCTTTTAAACTCGTCAAGACTTGAACTTGCGGGATTATGCTGCTGTAAGGTTTTTGTGTCAAGAGATTTGGCAGAAAGTACGGTGAGTAACGCCAAAGCGAGAAGCGAAAACGTGATGTGCTTATACCAACTATCGTAGCTGCGGACTTCAGACTGGTCAAGCCCGACTTCTCCCTTGCTTTCCCTGAAACACATTTCAACCGTCCATAATGAACATGATAGAAAAATCTTAAAAATCAAAGATTTTTTGATTTTTCAACATGTTCATTAAGTGTGCCAGCTATTTCCACTAACTTTTGTGCGGGGGTATTTTGGTCGCATAACATATATACGACCGTATCTCAGTCAGGTCACTTTTACTTCGCCGAAACAGCAGAGTGTGTGCTTTCCATTTTTGTATATATTTTAACTTGGTATTTGTATCACTTGCTAATAAAAAAACCTGAAAAAGCGGCGGCAGAGTATCTTGATTACTGCCGCCGCCATTTTCATTTCATCATTATTATTTATCTATAAATCCGAACGCTTTGCACATATTGACAAGAACCGTCGC
>WQYZ01000283.1 GCA_009780985.1 Oscillospiraceae bacterium
ACATTTTCGCCGTTGAACGCAAAATCAATCATCATGCCGATAAATTGCGTGCCAATACCTCTGTTCCAGTATGCTTTTTCGCCGATTGACATATCAATCCTGCGAACGTCAAGCGTTTCGGGATACATGGCTCTAACATTCGGCAGATTCATCTTTTGCAGCCAGCACTCGCCAATCGGAATGCCGTCGACTTCAATCAAAAAATATAGGATTTTGTCTGTATCGCCGCCGTAGATTTGATGTACCGTATCCGGTCCGTAAGATAAATTAGTGTCTGCTGTGCCGCCCTCTGTCCAATAAAGCACTTCCGGGTCGGTGTTCCATTTATACAACAGAGGCAGATGGTCGTCGCAGAGCGGGCGCAAAACAATATCTATATCATTGCCGCCGTATAACGTGATGTCGTGTGATTTTATTATACTCATATGTGTTTACCTCGTAATTTATATTAAAATAAAATCCAATTTAAATGATAATATTTCTTAATAATACTTTATATATACTGTCCAATAGAATATCCGGGATAAATTCTATCATGCCCATCAGCCTGCTGTTTTTTACGCGGTAATTAATCTTTGGGTTCTTTCGTTCCGCCGCTTTCAGCAAAACCCTGACCAAATGAACGGGGTCGTTGGCTTTTTTCAACTCCCTCGTCATCAGCGGCTGCATTTTCTTTAAGGCGTTTTTATAATAACGCGTGCTGTCATATAGTTTATCAAAACCCGCTTGAGCCGCGTTATGTAAATTCGTTTTGAACGAGCCCGGCTGAATCTTGATTACCTTGATACCCTGACATAACAATTCACGGCGAAGGCTGTCATTATAAACTTCTACGGCATACTTGGTGACCGTATAGGGTCCGTTGAACGGCTGAGCTTTCATGTACCCGCATTCGGAGCTGCAATTAATGATCCGACCGCCGCCGGCTTTGACCATCTCGAAAAAAGCGCGGTTGACGCGTATCATACCCATCACATTTATGTCGAGCATCTTCGCCATTGTCGCGGCGATATCGCCCTCGACCATTGAACCCATCGTGTGGATGCCGGCGAAGTTGATTACCGCGTCTAATTTATCGATTGTTCTTTTCACCGTTTCTACGGCAATATCAATACTTTTCTGACTTGTGACATCTAATAAAAGCGGGATTATACGCGGCGTTGTTCCGATTTCTTCTAATGTGGCTTCGTTGATATCTGCGGCGAATACTGTCCAGCCTGCCGATGCCAACGCCTTTGCGCCCGCGCCGCCTAATCCGCCGCTTGCGCCTGTAAATAATGCGTACTTCATGATTGTTTCCCTTTCTTTTCGCGCATGATTTCCCATTCCTTCATAGCGTAATTCGTTTTATCAATCTTTTCGATAGTGAATTCCATTTATAAATATCATTCCTTCCCTATTTGGGTAATCACTAAGGTAATAATTCAAGCAATTCCCACAGCTTTTTAATGCTCGGATATTTATCGCTGCTTTCGGGATACGGCTTTGCAGTAATGAGAACCGGCTGTATTCCGCATTTCTCGGCTCCTTCCAAGTTTTCCACGCCATCGTCTATAAATATTGTCTGTTCAGGCGGCAACTTCATCTGTTCAAGCGCGTGAAGATACATCCGCCTGTCCGGCGACGATTTAAATGTACCAAGATAACTGCTAATCGTCATGGCGCTAAAGTAACTATCCGCTCCGCCATTTTTCAATATTCTTTTTAGTGACGGCCAAAAATCTGATATGACGCCCAGTTTGTATTTGCCGCGCAATGTTTTTAGCGTCGGTAATGTATCATCATAGAAACAAAAATATGTGCCGGATACCTGCTCGTGTACCATCGTATCTATTTTTTGTTTTGTTAAGGCAAGTTCAGGCAAATCGGAAGAAATCATAGAATAAACTGTCTTAAATTGTTCAATTTCCTCCTCCTCAGTGAGAATCAAATGGTTATCATCCAGATATTTTAACGCCTTTTGAAGAACAGCATCCCTTTTATCGTCCGGAATCCCATTAAATAAATGCGGGTCTATACATTCTTTTGGAAACCACCAATACTCGCATGTTTGATAAAAAAGCGTCCAGCCCGCATCGAAGAATATTCCTTTTATCGGTGCGCGTAGTTTCATAATACCACTACTCCTTATTACATAAAATATAAATTTTATATAATAAATTTGTTTTTTGATTATCTAATTGATTTTATAATTTACTTTTTACACCCATTTCCATGCCTGCGCCTCTGTTATCATTTGGGCGAATATGAAATCCAAATTTTTCATAAAATTCTTCTTTATCTTTTGCCGAAAAAAGCCCGTCAGTGACGCATGTATTGGGTATCGCATTATCGATGATATAGGCTAAAAGTCTTTCGAGAATTGTTGCGCCGATTCCCTCACCTTGATACTCCGGTAATACAATTAAATCTTGTATATAACATATCATAAATCCGTCGCCAACAAGCCTGCCCATACCGATGACTTGATTATTATGAATTGCTGTAACAGTAAATAATGAATTTTTTAACCCTTCCTCAGCTTGGTTATCAGGGTGAATACCCCAGCCAACCGCTTCTCTTAATCTGATAAAGTCTTTAGCACATAATGAGTTAATTGATAATTCGTAATTCATAAGTTTATCCTTCCGCTTATATAAATCTACAATATTTAATTTATATTATATAAAAAACCTATGAATAAATTTACAGCAAATAAATCAATAAAATATAAATTGACTTAAATAAAATTCAAAAAACGATTGACTAAACTGATAATGTATGATATAATACCGACAATAGTATCAGCGATTTGTGAAAACAATCAAAGTTTATCAGAGTATATACTGAGCTTAGCTCAGTCACAGTGTCAGCAGGCATATAATGCCCGCCGGCGCTTTTTTTATTTGTTTTCTGCCCTAACGGGTTTGAAATATATAAACATTTTTTAAATGCGCAGGCACTGTTCTCCTCGAAGACAGCTTGCAAGAAAGGGGATCATAATATGATCAAAATATTTATCACAGACGCCGTCATTTCGAAAGGATTTGAAAGTAAACCCGCGTTCCGTTTCAACGACAACAAAAGCAAAGTCGAATTCAAAATAGGCAGCCGTGTCTATGACAAAAATGTAAAAGACAACCATAGGTATATCAACTTTGCCGTAAAAGCATTTTCTCCGCTCAGCGAGCGAATAGAAAAAATGAAGCTTAAAGAAGGCTCGCGGATTAATATTGCCGGAAAAATGGACGAAGACCAATGGGAAGACAACGGTCAGAAGTTAAGCCGCTATGTTATATCGGTTGACATTTTGTTATTTATTTTGTTGTATAATAGTTATACGTTCCCTCAGTACCATCGATTTTTGCTTTTTTGAATCTCATCTGTCTTTTTTCTTTATTATATCATCTTCCGGGGATTTTTACAACTTTTAGGTTTTCAAACATGCCTTAATAACTCAATGAGAATTTATATGAAAACCAAGAAGACTGGAGGATTTTTACCCTCCAGTCTTCTTTAATTGTGTTGACTTACGGATAATCGACGTTAAAAACCTAATCTGCGTCATAAGTCTGCATTTGACCGGCTAACATCGGAAAAAATCCAAACCGTTCGTAAAACGATAACAGTTTCTCCTCGAATATGACCGAAATCATATAGATTCTGTTCTCCCTAAGTCTCGCGATGATTCTGTTCATAAGTTCCGTGCCGATGCCCTGCCCCTGATATGACGGGTCAACCATCAGGTCTTGGATATATGCGTCGGTAACGCCGTTTGAAGTAGTATCTACATAACCTACGAGCTTGCCGCCATCGTAACAGGCGATGTGATAGTATGAAGTAATGAGCGGATTATTCAGCAAATCCTCCACTCCGTTCCAGCCGACGCTGCGGCGCAAATCGGCTATCGCTTTCACTGATGTGGGTTCGTTTTCGATATAGTGTATCATTTGTGCTTACATCCTGAAAATATAAAATTCTGCATTTGTGATTAATTTTATTTTTTACAGGAAAAATACATAGCAGCCGAAATTATTTTGTTTTTTTATTATATCTTAACATATTTTATATCTCGTTTCAAATGAAATTTGTAAACAATCTTTTACGAGCAAAATATTTTCACAGCGTCGCGCAGGAATACAGCACAGCCGGGTGCAATTTTGTCGTAGTATTTTGTGAAACGCACGTCGTCAACATACATTTGCGTCACCCCGATGTGCGCTGTTTTGCTGTAATCTGCCCAAAAACAGCATAGCCACCGTTTATGCAGTTCGCAGGCTTTTTTAGCCAGTTCACTTGACGGGTCGCCCTGCTCGAACGCCGCTTTCAACGTTTCGTTGACTTCCTGCGACAGCTTTTCAACTTCGGCATACTGCTCTTTTTTCATTCCTTTGATTTTGGCGTCGGAACGGTCAACGGCATCATTCCCATATTTATTACGGATTTCGTCGCCGTACTGTTCTTCGTTACCGTCGATTAGTTTCTGCTTGAAATCATCAAATTCTTTGTTCTCTGACATTTTGCTCCTCCTCTTACCGTTATATTTCTACACTGCCGATATAATAATGCTTCTTGATCTGAACTGGATTTTTAGCCGCAAAAAGCCTGAATGTGCTGCTGTTTTCCACATAAAGATGCGCCAATGCTATTCCCATGTCGATTTTGTTCATCCGCTCGTATATCAACGCCTTGACTGCTCCATGTTTCACGCAGTAAACATGAAATATATTACCCTCTCCGACGAAATACCACGGCTGTGAGTTTATGCCCGACGGCGCAAGACGCGCCGCTTCAAGCCGTTTGTCCCCTGTGTCCGATATTTCCCCCAACGGTCTGCGTTTGAATTCGGACAGACTGCGGTAAGGATTTTCATGCGGTTTCC
>WQYZ01000284.1 GCA_009780985.1 Oscillospiraceae bacterium
CGATTCGCAGACAAAAGATTTTGCCAGTATTTTGAAACTCCTGCCGCTCACGAAAGAATACAATAACGATGGTTTTACTGGAACTCTCACGCTTGATGTCAGCAGTATCACGGTCGAACAGGCGGGAACAAGAAGCGTTGCTTATACGATTTCTGAAACCCGCGAATATCCGTGTTTATCATCGAACGATTCGTCGTTTGTACCAAAAACAATCACCGACAAATCCGGCAGAACCTTGACTTTATCAAATGTCTCATGGCAGGTGCAGTCAAGTATGCCTATTGATTATGACAGTATCCCTGACATTTATATGGCGACGGCTACATATACTGGCACAGCTTATAAATCTGTAGTCACAGGATATGTGGTAACAGCGCAATATAATGGAATTGTCTCAAAAACAATCACGAGCAAGGCAACATATACCGCTATTTTTGTCGGTACACAAATCGTTCCGCCTACAGTCGAGGCAACAGTGACATCTGAAATCGTGACCGAACCCACGACAATGACGGAAATGCCAACAGAAACGACTCTCACAACGACAATCGAAGCCATAACCGAAGTTGAGACTACTACGGAAATGCCGACAGTTTTAGCGGAAACAGTAACAAAAAAGCCGTTTAATCAGACTGCAATCATTATAATAATTGTCTTTTTGATAGTCGGAATATGCGGCTGTTATTTTTATTATAGACAGAAAATTGGGAGGAAAAATGAACACAATGAGAAAAATGATTAAAATTTTCGCAGTGTTGATTTTATTAGTATTATTATCAACATCAACGTCCGCATACAATTATAATTTTTCAAGCGGAGCGGACAGTGCGACGACTTTTGATAAACCAACATCAAGTGACGACCCCACGCCGCAAAATCCATTGACGGAGAATGTGCGACGGAATAAAGATGTGGCATATAATCCACCGCCTTACGGCATATTCGGCGGAGATATTGCGACGGATCCATCAAGTCCATACTACACGCAGGATAAGTCAAGCGCAGTAGCGACATCAAGTCAAGCCGTGACTTACAGTGACTATTCGTCCGGTAATATCGCAGATATACCGCCGGTCAGCAATTTATCAGATGATATATTACCGTCGACATCGGTGTACAATAATATGCCTGAACAAACACTTCCACTATATTATGCCGACGGAACCATAGGTACACTGGAAATACCACGATTCAACAGGACAATTCCAGTGTATGAGGGTGAAAGCCTCGAAAATCTCAAAATCAGAGCGGGGCATTTTACAAGCACATCTGTCTGGGACGGAAATGTGGCGATTTGCGCACATAATCGCGGGGTCCCAAATAACTTTGATTTCGTAAAAGACTTGAATATCGGCGATAAAATCATATATAGTACGCAATATAGTGTCAGAACTTACGAAATCGTTTCAAAGACGCAAATTACAGAAACAGATACATCAGGGTTAGCATGGTCATCAGAAGATATACTTTCACTATATACGTGTTTGGAGGACACCCCCGGATATCGCTGGTATATCGTGGTAAATCTGGCTGGGAACTGAAAACATCGCGATTTATAAAACCACAGAGGCTTGCTTATATGCGAGCCTCTTTTACCTAAAATTTATAAAACAGAAGGGAAAAATTCATGTTTAAATTACATAATAATCATATTACATCGAAAGTAATATTAATTTTACTGGCAATCATCATGATACTGCCGATATTATCGACACTCGGCGTATCTGCGGCGGCGAGCGATGCTCCTGCAACCGCTTTGACAAGCGGCGAAGAAATACTCATAAAATCAGACGATTGCGACAGTTCGGTGGGAGGCACTTACTACCCACACGTCATTCACCTTTCCGGCGGCAGTACACGCTACCCCGGCATAATATCATCAAGCGACGACATAGTGACAAGCAACGCATACTATGTAAACGGCGACGGCGAGAAAGTATTCGCGTTCTGCATAGACCCGGACAAAGACGGAGTAGCAGAATCCGGCGGCAGTTACTACGTCACACTGTCTGAAAAGCTCACAGACAAATTCGAGATTGCCGCGTTGAAACTGTCGGTAAGAAGCGACATCAATGATATACTGTATCCGGGGTTATCATTTGCGAATATGGATTACTGGACGAGTTACGCAGTGAAAATAGCGGTGAAGTTTTACGAAATGACGGGGCAGGACGAGACAAAGACACTGGCTGAAATCAACAATCTCACGCCGGTTTTATCTCCGACAGGGAGCAACATGATTCCAAATGTGCCGGATTTTGGGAGCAAAGTGATAGCGGCGATAAAATCCGCATACAACTGGATTACGAAAAACGAAAATACTGCCGCTGTCACGGGCGAGGAATATTGGATAGGTGAACCGGAAGATGATAATCATCAGCGATATGTTTTCATAACATATAGTGCTACACCTACTGAAACGACGGAAACACCGACAGAACCTACTACTCAGCCCGAAACAACCCAGCCTACAACTCCGGCGGCACCGACAACAGGCTCGCTGAAAATCGGCAAAATCAATGGCATGACTGGGGAACCTGTGCCGGGTACAAAATTTCTGGTGGAGCAAATAGACGGAACATATTCAACGACAGTTACAGTCGGTAGCGACGGATATTATATCATAAACGATATACCAAAAGGCTCATACAAAATTACAGAAGTGTATGTTCCTGAACCGTTAATCCTCGATACTACGCCGAAATCGGTATATATCGACCCGGAAACGGCTACGGAAGATAATCCTATAGTCGTAGAATTTGTGAACGACCAAATGACTTGCGTTCACGTGTACAAATATGACAGTAAAACAAACGAACCGTTGAACGGCGCACAGTTCAAATTAAGCCGCAAAGATGAGACTTCTGCCATATACACAGGTATTACTGGTGAATCACAATGCTCTTCAGATTGCGGATTGTGCAAAACTCCATGTAACGCCGACGGCATGATTTGCTTCGGACCGCTCGCTCCGGGCTGGTACACGGTTTCGGAAGTCAATCCGGCTCCCGGATATATACTCGATCTTGCGACGTCCTCAGTACAGACTTTCGAGGTCACGGGCAAGGAAACGCAGGAAATCCAGCTCAAATTCGACAATAAGCGCAGACCCGAACTGAAGATAATCAAAAAAGACTCCGACGGGAATCATTTAGCAGGCGTTGAGTTTGAGATATGGAAATCAGGCACGCAGGAAAAATTTTCAGCGAAAACTGACAGCAACGGCGAAATATATATCCCGTGGGATAACACTGATTACCCGCTTGACGAAGGTGCATATTCGATCCGTGAAATAAACGTACCCGCAGGATATGTTTTGTCCGATGAAGTAAAGGAAGTCATGCTTGTCGGCAATACCCTGTCCGAAGTAGTTTTCGTTGACCCTAAGAAACCGGGATTGACAATAACAAAAACAGATAATGACGGTAATCCGCTTGACGGCGTGACATTTGAAATCTGGAAATCCGGCACTGACACAAAACACTCGGCAACAACTATAGGCGGCAAAATCGTTCTCGAATGGGATAACGCCGATTTCCCCTTAGAGGCAGGCTCATATTCAATACGTGAAGTTTCCGTAACTCGCGGGTATCTGCTTGATACAACCGTAAAAGAAGCATTGCTCGAAAACGGCAAAATGGTAACTGTGCCGTTCACGAACGATAAACGTCCTGAACTTGAAATTCTAAAAACAGACAGCGCAGGCAAACCGTTATCAGGTGCGGTATTCACGATAAAACGTACAGGAACGACGACCGAATACGAATTAACAACCGATTTATCCGGAAAAATCGTCATTCCGTATGACAGTCCGTTATATCCTCTGGAGCCTGACAGATACATTATTACCGAAAAAAATGCTCCCGAACATTATCTTGCGTCTGAAAATAATTCACAGGAAGTCATTTTAGAGCCAAATACTCGTAAAACTGTCACATTTGTCGATGCCGAAAAACCGAAGCTGACTATAGAAAAGTACGACCAGCGCGGCGACGGAAACGGCAATGCACTGCCATTATCGGCAGTAACATTCCGCATATATAAAACGGACGGCAGTTATGACCAGACACTCACGACAGGTGCGGACGGCAAAATCAGAATCACCGATTTACTACCGGGCGAATATCACATCAATGAAATTTCGACTAAGGACGGATATGTCTTGAATACCGAAGTTCGCACGGTTATCTTAAAAGGTGATGACGACGTAACCGAGACTTTCTATAATCTGAAACGTCCCGAATTGCTCATAGTCAAACTCGACAGCAAAACTGGGAAACCTTTAGCAAATGCTCACTTTCAGATTAGCAAAGATAACGAGGTTTTGTTTCAGGATTTAGTCACAGACGCGAGTGGACAAATATTAATCCCATATAATGACAAATCGCGGCTTCTCGAAGAGGGTGTATATAAAGTGACGGAAATCGCGCCGCCCCCTGGTTATGACCTTGTACTACCTGCTTCACAGAACGTTGTCCTGCGAAACGGCGAACGTACCCGCGTAGAATTTTCCGACATCAGAAAGCCTACTTTAATCATAACAAAACTGAACGCGCTGACGAAAAAACCTGTGCCGAATACGTTATACAATATAAAGTGGGAAAACCCCACAGGCGGCGTTCATGATTTGGGTAACTGGTACACTGATAAAAACGGACAGATAATATTCGAGTTCGCAGAAGTCGGGTGGTATCAGATCACAGAGATTATGCCCGCTCCCGGTATGACGAAAGCGAAAAATCCGGTCACTCGTATTTATCTTGCACCTGGCACAAACGCCTACTCCGACAATGAATTACGCACTGCTGACAATTCGAGCGGAC
>WQYZ01000285.1 GCA_009780985.1 Oscillospiraceae bacterium
AACCAGTTACTGTGATGTTTTTTGAATACTTCACATACTCTTTCCATAGTTTGTCGTACCCATGTTTTGAGAGAAACTTCTTCATTGTTTTGTCGTCGTAATTACTGCGTTCGTCTGATTCGCCCGTCAGGTATAACGGATTTACGTCAAGGTAACGCGACAGCAATACTGTGTTCCGCGCCGTCATGCTGCCGGTTTTGCCGATTGTTGTAATTGTTTTATATATGCTGTGTCCTGTGGACTGCAATAACGCCTGCTTGTCTTTTTTCGCCGCGCTTTGCCATACTTCCCGTACCCTCGTTTTTGTTTTCTCCCCGTCCCTGCTTATATTTTTGCGATTTAAATTATCTAAAAATACATCTGCCATGTTTATTTACACCTCATATTCTATTTTTTTCATGCAAAATTGTTTCCTTAATACATTACGATGACGATTATATCATACAATTATGAAGAAATCTGCAAATGTGTATTTTGATATATGCAGCTCGCGGGATTTTTTATCATTTATGCACGTTTCAACTTTCGACCGTATAATATTTAACAAAATCATAGTATGTTACAGCATCGTCTTCGGGTGGCAGTCCGCCCCAGTTTGTGTCGCCCGTCCAGTTGTTCATAGCTATGTGCAACCCGTCATATGCAAAATTGCCGGATTCAGACCTGACACAATGACCGTCAGCATACCATTCGACTTTATCAGGGAGCCAGAGGATTCCGTATGTGTGGAAATCTTTCGAGGGGTTGAAGCCCAGATTTATGTACTCCACATCATTTCCGGGGTGCAGAGATGTAGCCACATACCCCTCATTTCCCGTGTTGACCCAGTCATCTTTCGGAATGTCATTGCCGACTAACCCGTTTGTGAGGAACTCGAAATCCACCTCGAACCCAAGTCCGTCGCCGCTCTGTATGAAGAATGACGCGCAAACGCCCGTATTGCTCTCCGCACTTCCCATATCGGCGGTTTTCATACGGCACTCGTAATATCCGTATTTCCATTGAGTGTCTTTCTCGCTGTAGTTCGGGGAAAATATCTCGCCGCCGTTAAGTTTTTGTGACGGCGAATTTTTTGACCCCGTTGTTTTCAGCGAAATATAACCGGAGCCGCTGTCGTTGGGGAAGGAAGCAAAAATATCGAAATTGCTTCTCAGCATATAGTTGCCGCCCGTGGCGGGCCCCCAGTTGCTGACGACCCAAAGTCCGTCGGGTGATGTAATCCAGTCGCCCGCAGACCACCCCGACGGGTCGAAGTCCTGCACATACTCAGGCACGGGATTTATCCCCTCCGGTACGCTTATATCAGGGTCAGTGACTTTTTCATCTTCAATTGGTATTATGTTCTCGGAATCAGTGATTTCGGTAGCTTTCGTTGCGGCTTCCTTTGGCGGTGAACCATTACATCCGTTGATGAGTAGCAGGCTTGGGAAAATCATAGAAAATATAAATACTCTTTTTATGATTGATTTTTTTGGGGTTATCATGTATTTTATCTCCAGACAAATAAATTTGTTATTATAAATCTACTACATTATAACATAGAAAATTATATAAAACAATAATAATATTGAAAATATTGTACTTATTCGGAATAAAATAAAAATTTTGGCGAAAGGGGCGATTTATGGCAGAAAAAGCCGACAAAGTAAAAGAACTCATCTACAAATTAGAATTCGGCACAAGAGAGATTTTCGAGAGCGACAGATATGCGGATTACCTGCGGACTATGGCGAGATTTCATAGATATTCTGCGCGTAATACACTATTGATATATATGCAGAATCCGACGGCGACGATGTGTAATGGCTTCGAAAAATGGAAAGAGTTCGGGCGGCACATCAAGCGCGGCGAAAAGGGTATAACGATATTAGCACCGATACCTCTGAATTTTAAGCAGGAAACAGAAAAACTTGACGATGATACGAAAATGCCGCTCTACGATAACGATGGCAAACCTATAGTCGAGGAAGTAGAGGTAAATCTGACAAAATTTAAGCCAGTTACGATATTTGACGCATCGCAAACAGACGGCGAACCGTTGGTAACGCTCGTGGAGGATATACCGGGAAATGTGCAGAATTACAATGTATTCATGAAAGCGTTGAGGCAAATATCACCGTTGCCGATAGAGTTTGAGCAAATGCAACAGGACGGTTACTGTCGGTACGGTGAAAAAATCGGAATCCGCGAAAACATGAGCGAAATCCAGACGATATGCGCCATAATCCACGAAATAGCCCACGCAAAATTATATGATTCCGAACGCGCTAACGAAAAACCGAAAGATAAACGGGCGCAGGAAGTCATAAGCGAAAGTGTCGCATATGTCGTTACGCAGTATTACGGCATAGAAACTGACAAAAACAGCCTGGCGTACATCGTGAGTTGGGGCAGGGACAAAGAATTGAAAGAATTGAAATCGTCGCTTGAAATAATACGCAGAACGGCGGCTGAGTTAATCGACAGCATCGACGAAAAATTCAGGCGGATCGCGGCGGAACGGGGGATTGATATAACTGCGGAAATCGAAAAGACATCTGAAACTGTCGAAGATTCCAAAGTCATGCCAACTGTTGATATTACAACAACTATGCCGATTATACCTGTCGAAACGCGACCAGTCGGTACAAATGTGTTAATGCCGCCACTATTCGACGATATGCTACTTAACCGCAACGGGAAAAAGATTCGTGTGACAGTCGAGAAGCCTATCGGCAAATATCCGATATACAGCCATGAGGAAAACGGCGAAAAAGTCCTGTATTTTCTGACGGCAAGCGGGCGAATAACACGCATATGGGACTATTTCGCCAACGAATGGGACGATGAGTTGCATAAATATGTAAGTGTGCGCCCGACGGAAGCCAGATTTGACGAAGCAATGAAACAGGTTGCTGAACGGTTCGAGCGCGCTATGGCAGACCGTAAGCGGTTTGTGCTGTATCAGGACACGGCGGTTCTTAACCGTCTCGAAGAGTGCGACACACATAATCAGCCCATTCGTGAATTACGGAGGAAAGAGCGCGAGCGAAAAATACAGGATAGCGCAGAACGTGAGAAATCGGAGCGGAGAGAACGCGACGATAATTTCAAAAAAACCGTTGACGAACTGGCGGAAAAGATTATCAGAGGTGAGAAAGCAAATGTAGAAATCGACAGTTATAAAAATAAAAATCCGATGTTCAGTCTGTTCGATCGATACAAAATAGACTTGCCGCTTGCGACGAAAGGCTGGATAAATCGTAATCTTAGGGCGTTCCAGTTTACAGACGGCGGCAGGAAGCGTCTGGGGAACGAAAGGATTCAAAGTATCGGATACATTTACCAGTCTTCTATGGAAACTGAAAGCCGCAATTGAAGCGAGTGTTGAAAAAGATGAAACGAACGATATATCAGAAAAATCGGATACTATAAATCCGAAAACGGTAGCGGTTGGCTACTCGCTCCCCGATCCAGTTACGACAGTCACTGACCGTGACTGTTACGGTTATACCAACAATGATATATTGCCGATGAAAAAAGCAATGGCGGTTGAATTATTTGACCGCGATCATAGTATATATTTACTTTTCGCCGATAACACCGAAGCTATGGCGTTTGACCGCGATGAAATCCTGCACCACGACGGTCTGTTCGGAATCAGCAGGGACGAATGGCTGTCATCAAGTACATATACAGGGCGATTGGAGGCGGCAGATAAAATCAATGTAAATTCACAGTCGACAGTAGCAGACCTCGAATCTGACGTTAAGGCAGGTAAATCCATATCTTTGACAGATTTGGCAAAAGCGGCACATTCCGAAATTAGGGAATCTGCTCCAGTCTCACATAAGGGCGGTAAACCGTCGCTTTTAGGACAGCTTGACAAAAATAAAAAAATCGTTGAGCAACGCAAGATTTCACAGAAAAGTTTACATAAAGAGATTTAATGTATCGCAAATTTCGGGTATAATGACTATAATACGCATTAATAACATGATAATTTAAAAAAACGTAAAATTTATGTAGTAGATACGAGGGTAAAATAAATGATAATAGAGAAAACAATATCTGAGCCAATCACCTATGAAATACCCCCGGATGGTAATAAGACTCCAATTATTGACCCATATGACGGCTGTCAATTTAATTGCCCGTATTGTTTTCAATTAAGTGATGAAACTTGGAATAAAAATATTTACGCGCATATAAATATCGACGAATTGTTAAAAGACAGACTTGATTCATGGGATAAGACAAATACAATTTATTTAGGAAGTCGTTGTGACCCATATATGAAGCTTGAGGAAAAATATTGTTTAACAAGAAAATGTTTATTAATCCTTGACGAATTACAGATTAACACAATGATAACTACAAAATCAGATAATAATTTAATAATCAGAGATATTGATATATTAAAAAGTTTTCACGCTGAAATAACTGTTCTCATGGGAATAACAAATATAAATCAAATCAAAAAAGGTGTACAAAATAATAATATAATTACTGCTAATAATTTATACGATAACGGTATAACAGTATGGGGATTTATTACTCCTGTTTTGCCGTACATTATGGATATAGAAAGTATTATTTCGGCGATAAATCCAAATATTCCAATATTTTTAGATAAATTGAGATTTACAGGTAATACCTTATGAGTTAAAAGAATTAATTAGCCAGCTTGATACAAAAAGTCAACAACCCGTTGGAGTGCGGGAATAAATTTGAACGCCTTGAGACCTTTAAGCAACGGCAAAAAAGCGCAGAAATCCTG
>WQYZ01000286.1 GCA_009780985.1 Oscillospiraceae bacterium
ATATGATATACTGCTCATAAAAGAAAAAGCGAGGTAGCGCGAATGGAAATAACGAACAGAGAAGTGGAAGAAGCATACAATAAAATGATGAGCAGAATATCAGGAGTATTCGCAGGAGAGCAGGGATTTGTTAACGCGCAAAAATATATGAAAGGACTATTGAGTGAGGCGAAACGGAAAAACGGGTGGCAGATAGCGGAGAATCAAGGAGAGAGTACGCCGTATACACTACAGCAGTTCATATATCGAGGTGTATACAGCGCGGACGAACTTCGCGATGAATTGCGGGGATATGTAAGCGAAGAGTTGGGCGAGGCAGACGGTGTACTGGTAACAGACGACACGGGATTTATCAAGCAAGGAGAGAAATCATGCGGAGTACAGCGACAATATACAGGAACGGCTGGCAAGACAGAAAACTGCCAGCTGGGAGTGTTTTTGACATACTCCAGTTCGAAAGGACACACGCCGCTCGACAGACGGTTGTATCTGCCGCAAAAGTGGACAGATGATAAAGTCCGCCGCGATGAGGCAGGAGTGCCGAAAGAGGCGACATTTCAGACGAAACCGCAGATGGCATATGAAATGATACGGGAGGCAACAGCGGCGGGAGTTCCATATATGTGGGTAACGGGTGATTGTGCATACGGCGACTATGACGCGATGAGGGAATGGCTGGAGAACAACGGTAAATGTTACGTATTGTGCGTGTCAATGAAAGAGTATGTGAAATACGACGGCACAAAAGTATGTGTTGGCGGCATAGTAAAAGGGCTATCTGATGATGGTTGGTTTGAAGCAAGGTGCGGCGACGGGAGCAAAGGCGCAAGGATATACGACTGGCAGACACTCGACCTGCTGAACGAAGTTCAACATGGTAAAAAACATACTATGCTATTCCGCCGCAGCAAGAGCGACCCGACTGAGATCCGCGCGTATATATGTTTCGCGCCAGTTGGCACTCCCGCACAAAAGTTAGTGGAAATAGCGGGAACTCGCTGGACAGTAGAGACGTGTTTCAAAGAAAGCAAAGGGCTCGTTGGGCTTGACCAGTACGAAGTCCGCAGTTATGACAGTTGGTACAAGCACATTACATTTTCTCTTTTAGCTTTGGCTCTAATCACCGTACTTTCAGCCAAATCTTTAGACACAAAAACTTTACAGCAACATAATCCCGCCTCAAAAACTCTTGACGAGTTTAAAAGGGGGCGCAATCTGCGCGTTTGAGCAAAGGCGACATTCGCAAAATTTTCGATTGTATTTACAGACGTTTGTGGGCGTTGGGCAATACACATATTCAAAAGTGGATTAACTGGCGCAGAGACCACCAAGCGGAGGCTATGTGGCATCATTATCATAAATCTGAAGCGTTACTACTGTAATACTAAATCAATACACTGTGAACAGTTTAGGGATATAAAGGTTCAAGAAGGAGAAAAATAAGATAAAAAGGGAAAAAGAGATGCGAAAAAAACAAAGGAATATATAGAAATGCTGGATAAAGATATACACAGCGTTGAATTTATAAAAATAGGACGCAAGAGTCCGAATGATTTTACGCGAAAACGGAAGTTGTCATTTGCGAAATTATGCGTGTTTATGTTGGGAATAGTACATGAGTGTCTGTGCGTAGCGTTTCGGCGGTTCAGCGAGAAAATAGGTGAGGCAAAAACAATGACAGAGCAAAGCCTAAGCGATGCGGGAATAAAATCCGTTGGGAAGCGTTTGCGGAATTGTCAAAGAATGTGAGCAAGTTCGCATATACAGGCTCATATGACAGATGGAACGGCTATCGAGTATGGGGAATAGACGGTACAAAGTTTGCGTTGCCGAATTACCCGTCGCTGGCGGAAAAATTCGGAGATGAGAAAGGCTCACCAATGGCGTGAGGTTCAATACTATATGATTTATTGAACTATACAGTATTCGACGGACAAATAGAAAGTCTTAACACAGACGAGCGAACGTTAGCGAAACGTCAGCTGCTTTCTCTTACGGAAAATCTGGCTGCTTAATAAAATGCACCGTATCATGGCTGATTCCGTTATTCCCATCAGACCTGACAGAGTTGTTCAACGTAAGAAGAGCAATAGAAAGGCTAAATTTCATCACAATGGGAAAGCCATTTTATGATTTTAAGCCTTAAACTGTTGACAGTGCATATAATCATCAAAATATAAAGTAATTATTAAACAAAATATAAAGTGATTTGTAAGTTATTTATAATTTAATTTAAAAATAAAGTATAAAATACTTTATAAACAATTTATTTATTTTTTTAGTTAAAAAAAATGCGCGTTAAAAGTTCATCAATAAATGCTGATTTACTTTTATGTGCTTTTTGAGATAATCGTATAAGTTCATTTCCTGTTTTTTCGCTTAAATATATAGTATGCGGGAATAATCTGTCTTTTTGTTCGGGAGTTGATACTTTATTCAATAAATCGCGAACTCCTGTATTTTCATTTGATGTCAGCACTTCAGCTGTTATATTGCGTTCATGCGTATTCTCTGATACATTTTTTCCTGTATTGTCGGATGTATCCGGCGTGTCCGATAAAAAGAAATCCGCGCCGGTGGATTTGAAATTTTTCTTGTTCAATTTTTATGCCTCCTAACTGTTCAAATTCGCAGAATTTATATATTCGTCGATAAATTTATTGTAATCATCGGGACCGTTGCTGTTCGGTGCGTAGTCGAATATGTTCATGCGTTGCGCCTGGCTTTCGCGGATTGCAACGCTTTCGCGGATAACCGTCTTATAAACTTTTGTTCCCATTTCGACGGCTTTGACTTCAATGGATTCCCGCAAATCGCGGTTTAATATTGAACGTCTGTTGTATCGCGTCAGTAATATGCCGTCTATTTTTATGTTCGGATTCGGGCGTTTCTTAACTTTTTGGACATTGAGCAATAACTGTGATAATCCTTGCATTGCATACATATCTGTTGTGATTGGTATGACTATATCCGTACACGCCACAAGAGCGTTGACAGTCAAAATTCCAAGCTGCGGAGGGCAGTCAATAATTATATAGTCAAATTTCGCTTGTAGAGGCTCAATAGCGTCGTGCAATAAATATTCCATACCAATATCCGTAAAAATTTTATCCGCGCCTGTGAGCGAGCTTTGACCCCTTAAAACGCATACGTTATTTTTGCGCTGAATTATGTCTGCGACGGGTTCGCCGGACAGCACGTCAAACAAGCCTTTGCCTGATTCGCCTGCCTGCAAAGTGTGGGACAAATTGCATTGCGGGTCGGCGTCGATTGCCAGTACGTTGTAACCCCGCGCTGTCAGACCTGCAGTCATGGCGGCGGCTGTAGTCGTTTTTCCGACGCCGCCTTTCTGGTTTGCGAGAACACTAATCCGTGCCATTATATCACTTCTTTCTTTCGTTTAATTTATTTTCAATATTTTTTATTATTTTTAATTGCAAAATTAATTTGTGCGAATCTTTTTCCGCTTTTTATTGGAGTAAATTCGATTGTAATATCAGTTAATTTATTTATTTCCCGCATTGCTATATCAATAACTTTTCTTTTAAAATCAGGGAACCGCTTATAATTTTCACACATCAATAATTGTTTTAATTTATCTATTTCAAAAATTATATTATTTAAGTTTTGATAACTTTTTAGAAGTTCATATAATCTTATACTGTATTGACTCTTCATCGAAAGGATATATTTCAGACCGTATTGAGTGAAATTATTATGCAATTCTATTAGATAAGGTAATAAATCTTCATCTAATCGAATTTCAAGACGTCCATTTTGTTCGTTTCCAGCTATCCAAGCCTTATTTATCCAGCTAACTCGTGAAGTCTTTCCGTTATCAAGTAATATCCATGCTTTTTTATCAGCTAAATTGTCAATAGAATCTCTTACATTTTTATAATTTTTGCCGCTTTCGTATTCTATCCCGCAAACTTTGCAAAATTCAGTTATCCTAAATTTATATACTTGAAATTGTTTGTCAGTAGGTTTTATTTTGCTTATTAGATACAATACTATCTTTTGTTCCTGAACGGAAAGGTTAAATCTTGCTTTTTGAATTAATTCATTTGATTTGACTATATTATATTCGCGTTGTATCGACACGCTTTTTCTATTCAAATTATCACCTCACTCAATTTTATTGTGACTTTTGGTACGTATTTTTCTTGTCATCATTTCTATATGTTATTAATATTATATCATAATAAATGTGACTTTGTCAAGAATAAGTCACAACAATTTGCTTATTTATAATACTTATATTTACATACATACTACATAGATATATGTTATATTAAAGTATTTATATATATTTTAGGGGGCTGAAACCTATGATAAAATGGACTGAAACGGCGCCCAAATGTGACTTTTGGAACAAGTAAGTGTGACCTTTGGAACAAGGGTAAAAAATCATCTGTGACTTTTGGTGCAATTTTAAATGTGACCTTTGGTGCATGTTGATAACTTTTCCAGGCAATTGATAATTTATCCACAGGCAAAATTGTTGATAACTTTTGCAAATAAAAATATCAGATAAAATCTGCTATAACTTGCGTAATAACAAGTATATATTAATAAATTGTGAAATATACCTGTGGATAATTTTTATACGCCCCTGTGGGAACTGTGGATAACTCGCCGTAATCTGTGGAAACTGTGGATAACTTCAAAAAAAACAGTCTAAAAAGCTGCATATCATATAGCAATTTTCACTTTTTTTTATTAAAATCGCTATATGATATAAAAAAATCGG
>WQYZ01000287.1 GCA_009780985.1 Oscillospiraceae bacterium
ATTATATTCAACTCAAAAGTTTACGATATAGGAGCAGTTTACAGTTTTGACAATGTATTCTTGGATTTCATAGGTTTATCATCAAGATATAACAGAAACATAGCTTCATATTACGAAGGTCAAAGCGGGAAAATGCAAAGCGCAATCGATCAAGTTGTAAATATATTCCAATCGATGGATTAACTATTATATAAAAATAAAAATTTAGGAGAATATAACATTGAAAACACACTTTAATAACACAACCGATATTTATAGACTTGACGGCAAAAGAGCTATAGTTACAGGCGCAAGCAAAGGTATCGGCAGGGCAATCGCGTTAAGACTCGCAAAACAGGGAGCCGATGTAATTTTAATTGCCCGTAATGCGGCAAATCTTGACAGTCTAAAAAAAGAAATAAATAATATCGGACAAAGAGCCGAAAGTTTTGTGGTCGACGTAAGCGACTCTGGGCAGGTATCGGAATTTTTCAGGAAAAACGCTAATGTGTTCGGCGGAGTGGATATTTTTATAAATAATGCGGCATACACAATTTATAAATCTTTTACAGAAACGACGCTTGAAGATTTTGACGGTCTTTTTGCCACAAATGTAAAAGGCGCCGTATCGTTTATGCAAGGAGCAGCGAACTATATGAAACGACAGGGACAGGGCGGATGTATCGTCATTGTCACATCAGTAAACGCTTTAAGCGCACTGCCAAGTCAGGCTATGTATTCGGCTACAAAATCAATGCTTGAATCGCTAATGAAAAGCGCGGCGGCAGAACTTGCGGAATACGGAATCAGAGTAAACTCAGTTGTGCCGGGAGCAATTATGACAGATATGAACCCTCATTTTACTGAAGAATATGTAAAAGAATATCAAAAAGAAATCCCTGCCGGCAGAGTGGGCGAATCTGAAGACATTGCGGATGTAACGGCTTTCCTCTGTTCTGAGGCGGCGCGGTACATATACGGCTCGTCAATCGTTGTTGACGGGGGCGTGTTATTAAGACCATTAAAAAAATCATCAAACATAAAATAAAAAATAAAAAAAAGTAAGATATATTTGTGAGGAAAAGATAAATGGTTGAAATATACGAATATAAAGGCGAGGGATATAAGCCGCTCGTGGATTATGAAAGCTGGCGCGTGGCAGTTTTGCGTTACAGCAAGGGGTTTACGGGACTTAAAGAATTAGAGCGGCATCTTGAAACGGATGAAGTTTTTGTGTTGCTGACGGGCGAGGCTGCGTTGATTACAGAAGAATCTGACGGGATACGGGAGTGGAAAATGGAGTGCGGCAAGATATATAATGTCTTGAAAGGCGTGTGGCATAACATCATAGTCACACCCGACGCAAACGTGTTAATCGTGGAAAACCGCAACACAGGCACGGAAAATACTGAAAGGAGACATTTAAGTGCCGAATAATGCAGGAATTAATGTGGTAACTTATTGGATAATAGAGATGATATTTAGAACGGAGTGAATCATAATTGCCTGATTATATACTCGGTATTGATATAGGAACATCTGCATGTAAAGTTGCTGTCTTTGACAAAGCCGGAAATGTTATTGTCTCAGATACCGGAATTTATAACATATATTATCCCCAAAATGGCTATGTTGAACAGAAACCTGCCGAATGGTGGACTGCTGTATGCAAATCTATAAAAAATATATTGTCGTCCGGCAAAGTAAATCCCAATGATATAAAATCCATAGGCATTGACGGTCAAAGCTGGTCAGCGATTTTGATTGATAAAACAGGCGAAGCTTTGTTTGACAATCCTATATGGATGGATTCAAGGGCTATAGGGATATGCGATGAAATAAAAAATTCTGTCGGCGAAAAGGCAGTTTTTGAATTATGCGGCAATCCCCTCACGCCTAATTATACAACCCCAAAAATCATATGGTTCAGACGTAATTTTCCTGATATTTTTAAGAAAACATATAAAGTCCTGCAATCAAACAGTTATATAGTCTATAAACTAACAGGAAAATTATCGCAGGATTTATCACAGTGTTACGGTTTATGTTTTTATGATATGCGCAAAAAAACATGGGATAAAGATATGGCAAAAACTCTTGACATCAATATAGATCTATTGCCTGATATATATTACTGTCACGATATAGTCGGCGCAGTGACAAAAGAAGCTGCAGATTTGACAGGATTGCTTGAAGGAACTCCCGTTATTGCGGGAGGTGTTGACTCTGCCTCCGGAACTCTCGGCGCAGGTGTTATCTCAGATGGCGAAACGCAGGAACAAGGCGGACAATCTGGCGGTATGAGCATCTGCATGAGTGGATTTAATCCTCACGAAAAATTGATTTTATGCCATCATGTAGTTCCTGACAAATATTTATTGCAGGGCGGAACAGTCGGCGGCGGAGCATCGTATAAATGGCTGAGAGAGAATTTTTTCCCTGATTTGAGCTTTGCAGAAATGGACAAACTTGCAAATCAAGTGCCGCCCGGTTCGGACGGAATGATATTTCTGCCGTATATGGCGGGAGAACGCAGTCCCATATGGGACCCTAAAGCCAAAGGCGTATTTTACGGTTTTGATTTTTCCAAAAATAAAGCGCATTTTATACGTTCTGTCATGGAGGGTGTTGCATACTCGATTGTGCATAATTTGGATACAGCAAAAAAAACAGGCAGCGTTATCGGCACTTTGTATTCTAACGGCGGTTCCGCGAACTCTGATTTATGGATGCAGATAAAATCTGATGCGACAAATAGACCCATCGCTGTTCCGTTAAGCGATATTTCGACAACTCTTGGATCAGCTATACTTGCAGGAGTTGCCGTTGGGATATACGCTGACTTTGCTGACGCTGTAAAAACCAGCGTGGTAATCAAAAAAACTTTTTATCCAAACGCCGAAAATCATGAGGTTTATATGAAAAGATATGAGACTTATCTGGAGATTTACGGAAATCTGAAAGAGACTATGGGAAAATAATAAATATCAACTAAAACAAGTGAATTTATAGGCGATTGCGAAAGTTCAAAAAATGGAAATAGAAAATCATAGACAGGAGAGGAATTGTATTCTATGCTTGAAATTTTTTCAGACAATACATACAAGACATATAAAACAGAGCGGTTCTGTAATCTGGCGAACAAAAATATTATGCTTTTGGTAGAGACTTGCAATGACGGAAGCGAAAAAAAGATATGTCAGGATTTTGATATATGCAAAAGTAAAGATAAATGCAGATATTTATTTAGAAGCAATACTGCACAACACGAAAATTTTATGAAGGAGGTAAAATCTTGAATAGTAAAAATTTATCTGTGGAAGAAATGAAAGAACGTTTTTTAAAAGGATATTCCGCTGACCTTTATGACACTCTTGACAAAATGGGATATGGAAATCAATGTATGTCGCTGGCGATAAAACCGCTTCGCGAAGATATGAAAATATGCGGTCCGGCATTTACTGTATACGGTACGCGAGAACCGCGATTTGACAATGATCTGCCCAGTCCGAAATTTGATAATTTCGCACATTTCGACATTATGTACAAAAACTGCGTAATTGTAATGAATTCGGAAAAAGATGAAATCTGCGGACATTGGGGTGAAATGATGAGTTACGGCGCACGCGCCGCCGGAGCATCGGGCGTGGTCATCGACGGTGGAACGCGCGATAAAACAGGTATACTTAGAATCAACAATTGGTCGTGTTTTGCCCGTTATACAAGTCCTGTGGAATCAAAACAACGGTGGCGGGCAAAAGATCTGGAATGTCCGATATATGTTTCGGGAACTTTGACAGCAAACATCCTCGTGAGACCGGGAGACTGGATTTTCGGCGACTCTGACGGCGTTATTGTCATACCTAAAGAGATATTGTACGACGCGCTCATTGGAATGGAAGAAATTATCCAAAAAGAAAACCTTTCCCGCGACGCGTTTAACGACGGCGATGATATACTTACTGTATTTAATAAATTTAACAGAGCTTAATGTAAGGAGATAAAATATTTATGGAACAGAAAAAAACTAAAATATTTTTTATACTGGGTTCACATATGGACTTATTCTGGATGGGTACGACTCGAGACTGCTTGGACAGAGGCTGTGATATCATCAACCGCGCAATTGAATTATGTGATAAATACCAAGAATACTGCTTTTATATAGAAACAGTAATATTTGCTGAATATTTTCTCAAATACCATCCGGACAAACATGACAGGTTTATGGAACTTGTCAGGGAGGGGCGTTTTGAGATAGGCTGTTCATATGTCGATAGGTATGAGCATTATTACGGCGGCGAATCAATCGCCCGGCATCATATACTCGCGAATCGTTGGCTTAAGTCGCATGGAATAACATCCATAAGCACCTGCCACCCTGACCTGCCAGGAATGTCGCCGCAGATACCGCAGATATGCGCTGAAGCGGGTATCAAATATTATATTCGCGCGCGCGGTCCAATCGGCATATTCGACTGGACGGCGCCGGATGGCACGCGGTTGATTTATTGCTCTGTTTTCCAATATGGTAAAATAAATGCGGATACAGTGGGAAAGGCCATAGAAACAATAGAGGGAGCGCATATAAAACTGCCGTTCTACGTCCTGCGTGGCGGGTATTCCGACCTCGAAATGCCAGACGACGAAATCATCGGGAAAGTCAGAGAAATTGCTGAACAATTTCCGGAATACGATTTCGCAATTTCGTCTCCTA
>WQYZ01000288.1 GCA_009780985.1 Oscillospiraceae bacterium
AATATATATTCGGAATTTTTCTCGGCGGAAACTATATCGGAAACATAGGGCTGCACGCGATTAACGGGGACAATAACAGCTCGGAGATTGGCTATTGGCTCGAGCAAAATTATCAGGGTCGGGGAATTATGACAGACTGTGTGCGCGCTTTGACTGATTTCGGGTTTAACGAACTCGACTTAAACAGAATATTTATCTGTTGCGCTTCCGACAATAAAAAAAGCCGCGCGGTTCCGGAGAGATTGGGATTTGTTCATGAGGCGGTTTTACAGGACGGCATATGTTTATACGGCGTTTATCACAACGTATTGACTTTTGGTGTCGTGAAAAGAAATTGGAAGAAAATAAATTAAACAGTAACAAAATTTAAATAAAAGAGGAGAAAAATTTTTATGTCATACGACAATAACAATAATAAAGATAACAAAAAAAAATTAAACGTATTATTCTTCGGTATCGACTCGCTGAGACGCGACCACATGTCGCTTTACGGCTATAAAAGACAGACTACCCCGAATATCGCAAAATATTTATCGGACGGCGTTGTATTTGAAAACTGTTTTTCGCCGTCCGTTCCCACTACGCCCGGCTACAGCTCAATGATGACCGGACTTGATATTTTCAGCACGGACGTCGTCGCGTTGAGACATGAGGGCGATCTGGCTCCGGGCGTAAAAACTCTCGCGGAAATTCTCGGCGGACAGGGCTATAACACCACCTGTGTGGGATTTCAGGGCAACGTCGGCGGCAGGGGTTATCAGAAATATATCGACTTTGACGGCTGGTTCGCGGACAGAGGCGACGGCAGAGCGCATAAAGCCGAAAATCTGAACGACGTCGCAATCCCCGAACTCGACCGTCTCGCAAAAATCTATAAAGACGAAGACAAGCCGTTCTTTTTATTCCTGCGACATATGGACCCGCACGCGCTGTATCTTCCGCCTCAGCCGTTCGTAAAAATGTTCTATCAGGGAAACGAATTTGACCCGAACAATAAATCTTTAAACGAACTGTATCAGTTCAAACCGTTCAGAGACTTCTTCCTGTCATGGTTCCCCGCAGGCTGTACGGACTCCGAGTATATAATTGCCCAGTATGATGCGGCAGTAGCGTATATGGACTTATGTATCCAGAGCATACTCGAAAAACTTTCGGCTCTCGGAATAGAAGAAGAAACTCTTGTCGTATTTACGTCAGACCACGGCGAAACCCACTATGACCACGACTGTTTATTCGACCATCACGGCACATACGAACCGACGCTTGTCGTACCGTTTGCGTTCAAACTCAAAGGCTGCGGGTGCGGCGGCACAAGAATTGCGGACTACTGCCAGCTTAAAGACGTCACGCCGACTCTCCTCGACATCCTCGGCATAGATGCGGGCATAAAATTCGACGGGCGCGATTTGGTTGATATTGTAAAGGGCAAAACGATAAAACAAGAACCCGAAATGTACATAACCGAAGCAACATGGATGAGAAAGCACGGCTGGCGCACTCCAGAGTGGAAACTGATAATCGCGCTCGAACCGGATTTCCACTTCAAACCGGCGGTGGAACTCTATAATTTAATTAATGACCCATTAGAAAATAACAATATCGCGGACAAAGAGCCGGAAGTCGTAAAATTCCTGACCGACAGAATGAACGCGTTTATCGCAAAGCGCGAAAAAGAAACCGGCAGAACGAATCCGATGGTCACAAACGCGGCAAAATGGAACGGTTTCGGCAAAGCGTTCGAGTCCAGCGAAGAAGCGTACAATTCTCTGCATATCGGCGACCCGGCAGAAGCGCAGAAATTGCAGGCTAAGTTGGCGGAACTCGGCGTGGAGATAAAATAAAGCGGGAAAGTATATTTTAACGTAGAGAATTTATATAAGGGACATCGCTACATCCACGAATATTAAATTATCAAGGTGAGATGTTTTATGAAAGAATTACCAGTCAGAAAGAGTATTCGCTTAAAGGGCTATGATTATTCAAACGCAGGATATTATTTTATAACAGTGTGCGTGAAAGACGGTCATGAGATGCTGGGCAGTATTGTAGGGCACGACGACCCGGCGTGCCGCCCATTTGTCGGACTGACCGAATACGGAGCTATATCTGACAAGTATATAAAAACGATTGAACCCCATTATGACGGCGTATTCGTTGATAAATATTGTATTATGTCAAACCATATTCACATAATCCTTGCGGTTTGCGGTGGGCAAGACGGCGCGCCGGGGTCGTCGCGCCCTACAACAGCGTTGATTCCACGGATTATGGCGGCATATAAAAAATACACGAATAAAGAATTTGGATTCGATATGTGGCAAGACCGTTACTATGACAATATTATTCTCGGCAAAGAAAATTATCAGCGCATATGGCAATACATAGATGAAAACCCGGCAAAATGGGCAGAAGACCGTTATTTTGTGAAAAAGTGAAAATTTATATTTTCGGGAGATACCAATGAAAAAAAACAAAATTAAATTTATCAATACGTTATATAGCATATTAAGCTTCTATTAAAAAATAAATTCACAGAAAATATCAAGAAAAAAGGTGAAATAAAAAATGTTAAGAGTATGCGTAATAGGCATGGGACCTATAGGAAATACACACTCGTGGGCGTATTCGGACTGTCCCGACGCAAAACTCGTGGGAGTTTGCGATATCCGCGAGGACAGAGCTAAAGCCGGCGGAGCAAAATTCAACGTGCCGTATTATCTGGACGCCGAGGAAATGCTCAAGGAATTAAAGCCGGATTTGTGTTCTGTCGCAACGGGCGGCGTCGAATACTCGTCGGACCACTACAAGCCGACAATGCAGGCATTGCGGGCGGGCTGTCACGTTATAGGCGAAAAACCTATATCGAACGACTTGGAGCTTGCGACTGAAATGGTCGAAACTGCCGAGAAATTAAATTTGTGCTACGGGATTGATTTAAACCACAGGTTTACTCCTGCGGCGAGGCAGGCAAAACAATGGCAGAATGACGGGCGTATCGGCGACTTGCTGTTCTGCAACATGGCTCTGTGGATTGGCAAAACAATGCCGCTCGACTCTATATATTATCACTTGAAAGCGTTGAATCCTCACAGCGTCGATATAATCCGTCATTTTATGGGCGACGTGGACGAGGTCCAGTGCTATGCCATGACTTCCCCGGACCGGACTGAAGAGGGCACAAAAATATATTCTACGGCTTCGATAAACATGAAGTTCAAGAACGGCGCAGTCGGACATCTCACGTCGTCGTACGACATAGTGCGCGGTCACCCGATGGAACGGTGCGAAGTCGCGGGACTTAAAGGCAGGCTTGTATTCGAGGATATGTGGCGGCAGGCGACTTTGTATCCCGCAGAAACATTCCTGAAAGAGCAGTACACAAATCCGGTATTCGGCGGTTTCAGGGATTTCGACGACACGTTCAGGGACAGAATACACAGTTTTGCAAGGGAAGTCAGCGCAGGCGTAAAGCCCGAAAATATTGACGGCAAAGCGCGGGACGGTCTCGAAGCGTCGAGGGTTATCCACGCCGCGATAGAATCGCTCAAAAACGGGAACAAACCTGTGAAAGTGCAGAGCGTGACGAAGTAGGTACAATTAAGATACGTTTAAACGAAGATTATTTATTTTAATTGATCTGAAGTTAATTAAAAGGCGGAGATTTATATGAACACAGGTTATTTTTCAAAAAATATTGAGGATTATAGACATCCTGGCACGGAAAATTATGATTTAATCGGAGCTATGCAATTCAATCTGCTTACTGCTCTCGGTTTAAGAGAATATCATAAATTTTTAGACATAGGCTGCGGCTCTTTAAGAGCCGGAAGGCTATTTATAACATATTTGAACTGCGGAAATTATTGTGGGATTGAACCGGAAAAGCATTTGGTAGACGACGGCGTAAATTACGAAATTGGGTCTTGCATGGTGCACATAAAAGAACCTCGATTTGAATACAGTTATAATTTTCCAATCGCTTCGTTTGATGAAAAATTCGATTTTATGGTAGCACATTCAATTTTTACGCACGCAACGCAAGAACAGATATTTCAATGTCTAAAAAATGCGGAACAGTGTTTGAAACCGCCTACAAAAAATAACCGCGGCGGATTGCTTGCCGCTACTTTTCATCTGGGAGACCAAGATTTTCAAGGTAAAGAATGGGTATATCCCGGCAAAGATAAAATCGGTTTCGCTTATTATACTGAAGATTTTATACATCGAGTGGCACAGAAAAGCAAATTAGCATATAAAAAAATAGACTGGACTCATCCTAATGGGCAAACATGGGTAATATTCGGTAATACAAATGATATTGAGCAATTAACCGACCCGACTTACCCCATAAAATAAATATTTTCTACGTTAGATATATCTTGTTTATCTATAAAATTCAGCATAAAGGAAAAACAAAACAATGAATGAAGAACATAAAAATCCGTCACACTCATCAAGTGAAATCATAGAAGATTCTATGGTTTTTGACGAGCATAAGCCGCATATAGTCGTGAAAAACGAGATACATCACGGGAAAGTCCTGTCGCACTCGCACACGTTTTTTGA
>WQYZ01000289.1 GCA_009780985.1 Oscillospiraceae bacterium
AAAGACTGGGAATGTCACTGCGGGAAATATAAAAGAATAAGATATAAAGGAAAAACGTGCGAGAAATGCGGCGTAGAAGTCACGACAAACAAAGTCAGGCGCGAAAGAATGGGACATATAGAGCTTTCCGCCCCCGTTTCGCACATCTGGTATTTCAGGACGCTGCCGTCGAGAATGGGGCTTTTACTTGATATTTCCCCGCGTCTGCTTGAAAAAGTCCTGTACTTTGCTCAGTATATAGTTATCGACCCGGGCAAATCACCGCTTGAACCCAAGCAGCTTTTGACTGAGCGCGAATACAGGGAAGCGTATGAAAAATACGAGAACGACTTCAAAGCCGGAATGGGTGCGGAAGCTATAAAAGAGCTTTTGCATAATATAGACTTGGAAGAATTATCGGCGGCATTGAAAAAAGACCTTGCTTCGGCTTCCGGGCAGAAAAAAATAAGAATAATAAAAAGGCTCGAAGTAGTCGAGGCGTTCAGGCTCTCGGGAAATAAACCTGAATGGATGATTTTAGAAGTCCTGCCGGTCGTTCCGCCGGATTTGCGTCCTATGGTTCAGCTCGACGGCGGAAAATTCGCTACGTCGGATTTGAACGATTTATACAGGCGCGTCATAAACAGAAACAACAGATTAAAAAGGCTTATGGAACTGTCCGCGCCGGATATAATCATACGCAACGAAAAAAGAATGCTTCAGGAGGCAATAGACGCTTTGATAGACAACGGAAGAAGGGGCAGACCGGTCACAGGAGCAAACAACAGACCGTTAAAGTCGCTCTCTGAACTTCTGCGCGGCAAACAGGGACGTTTCAGACAGAATCTTCTGGGTAAGCGCGTGGACTATTCCGGGCGTTCGGTTATCGTCGTCGGTCCTGACTTAAAACTGTATCAGTGCGGTCTTCCCAAAGAAATGGCTCTGGAGCTTTTTAAGCCGTTTGTCATGAAACGTCTTGTGGAAACCGGAAAAGCGTCAAACATAAAAGACGCCAAGAAAAAAGTCGAGAGAGTAAACGCCGTAGTCTGGGATTCCCTTGAGAGCGTAATAGGGGAGCACCCAGTATTGTTAAACCGCGCGCCGACTTTGCACAGACTATCGATTCAGGCGTTTGAGCCGGTTCTTGTCGAGGGCAAAGCTATAAAACTTCACCCGCTTGTATGTTCGGCGTTTAACGCAGATTTTGACGGCGACCAAATGCCGGTTCACGTGCCTCTGTCCGCCGAAGCGCAGGCTGAAGCGAGATTTTTGATGCTTTCGGCTAATAATTTATTGAAACCGGTTGACGGACGCGCCGTTACCGTTCCGACGCAGGATTTGGTTTTGGGAGCTTATTATCTGACTATCGAGCGAGAAGAAGAAAAAGGCGCGGGTAAAGTATTCAGGGATTTCGACGAAGCTATGATGGCTTACGAAAACGGATATGTCGGATTGCATGCGCCGATAAAAATACACAGAACAAAAGAAGTAAACGGCAAAGTTTATTCAAAATTTGTTGACGGAACACTCGGCAGATTTATATTCAACGATATTCTGCCCGACACTTTGGGATATGTCGACAGGACGGATGAATCAAAAATTCTCGACTTGGAAATCATGTTTGAAACGACTTCTAAAGAACTTAAAGAAATAATAGACAGATGTATAAAACGCGACGGAACTTCGGAAACTTCCAAAGTTTTGGATAAAATAAAGAGTCTGGGTTTTAAGTACTCAACTCAGGGCGCGCTCACAATCGCCGTCTCGGATATGACTATCCCGCCTCAGAAATATACTCTTGTAAAAGAAGCTGAGGAAAAAGTCGACGAGATAAACAATTTCTTTGCGATGGGCGAATTGACGGAAGAAGAGCGTTCGAAAAATGTTATAGATACGTGGGAGAATACGACAAAAGCCGTAACCGCCGCTCTACAGGAACACTTAACCAGAGACAATCCTATAAGAATGATGTCGCATTCCGGGGCGAGAGGTTCTGTGAACCAGATGAGACAGCTTGCCGGTATGCGCGGTCTCATGTTCTCGACTACGGGACAGAAAATCGAAATTCCTATTAAGTCTAATTTTAGGGAAGGTCTTAATATACTCGAATATTTTATCGGAGCGCGCGGTTCAAGAAAAAGTCTGGCTGATACTGCGCTCCGGACAGCCGACTCCGGTTATCTTACCCGCCGTCTTGTGGACGTTTCGCAGGAAGTCATAATTAGAGAAGAAGACTGCGGGACAAGAGAGGGCTTATGGATTTCGGAAATACGCGACGGAAACGAAATTCTCGAAGAATTCAAAGACAGGCTTTTGGGAAGATACACGATCGGCAGGATTATAAATCCTGAAACGGGCATGGTTATCGCGGAAGATAACGTAATACTCAATGAAAGTCATGTCAGGGCGATTATTGCGGCTAAAATAGAAAAAATTCACGTCCGTTCAATTTTAAGATGCCGTTCACGCACAGGCGTGTGTATTCACTGCTACGGTTCGGACCTTGCTACCGGCAACCCTGTAAACATCGGGGAATCAGTGGGAATTATCGCTGCGCAGTCAATAGGGGAACCGGGGACGCAGCTGACAATGAGAACGTTCCACACCGGGGGAGTCGCAGGTTCCGATATCACGCAGGGGCTTCCGCGCGTTGAGGAATTATTCGAAGCCCGCCGACCTAAAAAAGCGGCTATAATCACTGAAATTCCCGGATTTATTAAGATTCAGGAAGTTAAGCGCAACCATCAGATAACAATAACCGGAAACAACGGGGAAGAAATGATATACACCTCTCCAATAGGGATAAAGCTGACTGTTGAGGACGGTCAGTATGTGGAGAGGGGAACGCCTATTACGGAGGGCAACATGAGCCCTGCGGATATAACCAGAATCAAAGGGCTTGACGCCGTTTATGATTACATCATAAAAGAAATTCAGAGGGTGTACAGAGGTCAGTCAGTTGAAATAAACGACAAGCATATAGAGGTTATCGCCCGTCAGATGACAAGAAAAGTCAGGGTTGAGGATACAGGGGACACATTGTTGCTGTACGGCGCGCTTGTGGACAGCAACGAATTCGAGTATGAAAACGAGAGGATACAAAGACTGATAGACGCAGGAGATTATACTCTGCGGCTTGCGTCGGCTTCGCCCGTTCTTTTGGGGATAACAAAAGCGTCGCTTTCAACAGAATCATTCTTATCGGCGGCGTCGTTCCAGGAGACTACAAAAGTCCTTACAGAAGCCGCGATAAAAGGCAAAGTCGATATGCTCTTGGGTTTAAAGGAAAACGTAATCATAGGCAAATTGATACCGGCAGGCACGGGACTGCAGGCATACAGGGATATTGAGGTGGTAGATTCGCACAGCGAAGAAGCTAAGAATATACTCGAAAAGAGAAGATTGGCTATGTTTAATAAGAGTGTTTCAGGGGAATCCGAAAAACTGCCTCCCGTTATAAAATCTGCTCAGATCACAAAAGTTTTGGGGACTGTCGTGTATGACGACGATATAAGCGACGATGATTTCGACGACGGATTCGACGACGATATTGAAGAAGGCGACGATTATGACGACAGAAATGAAGACGACAGATACGAAGGCAAAAAATACGGAGATTTATTTGTCAGTGAAAACGGCATTGAAGACGGAGAAGTTATCGTTTCCGGAAGCAGTATGTTCGGCGATTATGAGGGAGACGAATAAAACAAATTTATAATAAAATATAAATAAAAGAGGCGTTTACAAATTTAAAAAAATTGAAAAACGTCTCTTTTATTTTTGTTTTGAAACGCAGAAAATATTCATAATCACGCATAAAATTTAGCATTAACAGTGCTGTTACAAATGTTTATACTGCGAAGTTGATAATATAGTAATTCTTGGCTTCTGTTTCGCTGATTAACTTACCGCCATTGACAATAATAACCTTGTTTGAGCGTTCGTTATCTTTGTTTGCCCCCACATGTACTTCCTGAATCCCCATTTTATGCGTTTCAGTCAACAAAAGCCGCAGAATTGCATTTCCATACCCTCTCCCTCTGTAACGATATGAAATCGCATACCCTATATGCCCGCCGTCTTTCCTTAAATTGTCATTAAGGTAATGCCTAACCCTTCCGCACCCAACGGGAATATCATTATCAAACAGCCAGAAAGTTGTCTGCGGAACCATCCAATCCTCAAGCCCGATACTATTCGAGTAACCTACATTCTTATTAAGCCATTCTGCAAAATGCTCATACATCATATCTTTTACTGTATTGTGAAAGCCATTATCATTACTTTCTATTCCCTGTAGCATATCATATATCTGCTGACCGTCATTTTCAGATAATTTTTGTAAGCGTAACATTTAATCAACCCTTCTTGAAAATAAATTTTTATTTTTTCACAAAATAATCGTCCTCTGCCCATTTTGCGAGATTTTCGTCTATGTATCGCCATATATTCTGGTATGCTTCTTCATTTCTGATTATCTCATCATAAAATAACTTCTGCCATATTGAAAATCCGATTTGTTTTGTTACATACCCTTTCATCTGATTGATGACACGCGAAACTGTAGGGGCGCGCAATGCGCGC
>WQYZ01000290.1 GCA_009780985.1 Oscillospiraceae bacterium
CATAGGCGATAGTTTTTTTACCGCGGGCAACATCCGCTCTGTAAACCCTGTCACGGCTTCGAAACTCGCCGCGCCGCATTCGATTTCGTTCCACAATTCCCACGCGAATACGACCGGATCGTTCTGACAACGGGCTAAATACGGCTGAATATCTGCAAGCCAGCGTTCGTTCCAGAGCGGGCTGTTGAACCATTCATTTTCATCTTTCAACTGACAGCCTGTGTCCGGGTCTATATAATATTTGTACGCAAAATGCTGTTCGTCCGAAAAATTACGCCAGTGTTCCAAGCAGAGCTTGAGCCTGATTCCATACTTCCGCGCCAATTCTATCAGCGCGTCGAAACGCGCCAGAGCGACTGGGTCATGTACGCCCATGATTCCGGTGCGTGCCTGCGTATAACGGTTGGAGAGCCATATGCGCGTGTAATTTGCCCCTGCGTCTTTCATCGCTTTGAACCAGCGTTTCCATTCAATCAGTCCGGTCGTGGCGGTTTGCGACGAACGTCTGAAATGCTCGCGTCCGGCGGGCAGGCGCGTGTAACTGCTGCCGACCAAATTCGAACCTATCGGCACATAGGAGCTGCCGTCGGACAAGGTAAAATAACGCGGGTCGCGGCGCGATACCTCCACAAATCCCCCGTTGTCAACGCCTTTACATTCGATGGGTGTTTCTTCCAGCAATGCTTCGCCGTTGTATGCACGCAGTATATAAAGCCCTTCCTGCGTTGCGGTGTATGCTGATTGTTTATATGGGTTGCCGCGAAGAGCAACGGTTTCATAACCATGACTGTCATATGTAAAATCTGCGTCATTCTGGGTATATACCGCCAAAACCCGCACTTCTCCGTCAGGCGTGAGCATTTCGGCGCGGCTCGTATTTTCGGGCAGGTTTATTTTTATTCGTCCGTATAATTCCGTTGTAAGCATATATAATCTATTCTCCTTTTATTTGATTTTTGAACCCGCAGTTTTTTATTTCACGCGCACTATAATATACGGCAGAGCGTGGCGGGGATGCCAAAGCCCCGGATAAATAATACCGTCGCCTTCATGCGAAACGGCTTCAAAATACACAAGCAAATCCCATTCCGGCGCGATATATTCTCCCGGTACTTCGCCGCGCCACGCTCCGTTTGAGTAAACAAGTTCGGCTGACAAAAACGCTCCTTCAAGCTGATTGGTATGACGGTAACGTATTCTGACTTTCCCGCGAAAATCGTCCTGAGTGCATACTTCAAGCGTCACAGGCAAAGCCTGACCGGATTTACAATTCTGCGGAAGATTGTCTTTCCAATCGGGCGGCGAAATCCGCACGGTTATTTTATGTGTTTCATTAAGCGGCGTATCTTCCGTGATTTCTTTCAGCTTTTCTATATCCGCGTCTATTTCCGGCAGATAATCGCTCCATGTGCCAGTGCGGTATTTTCCCCCGCCTACCATGAACACTAAGTTTTTATGATATGCTTTTCCGAGTTCGGCAAGCGCCTTCCAATGCTTCCGCGCAGTTATCATATATCCGAAGCCGTACGACGCATAACGGGTTTCTTTCGTTATTTCGTATCGGCTCAATTCCACAGCCGCCGTAATCTTGCTCCGGTGATACAGCGCAAGTTCGCATAACATCATAAGGTCAAGTTCAGATCCGCGAGTTTCTGGCGTATCCGGCAACCCTACGCCGCGAGCCTGTTCGAGATATTTTTGCGTATTATTTGCCATGCTTTCAAGCCATGCCATGCGCTGATACGGGGTGTAACGCCCGTCCTCGCGTTTATTAAATGCGTCGCGCACATAATCCTTTATCGGATAAAAAAGCCCTGCATCAGACGGTTCTGTATTTTGATAAGTAACGCGCGAATGTTTGAACGCCTGATTGTGATTGTGTTCGGCGAACAACGCCGCGCCTGTAGATAATTCCGCCCAGTAGTGCAGCTGCGGGTGAACGGGCATATGCGAAGCGACGATAAACGGCATGATACGGCTTGCCGACGCAATAGACGCTAGAAGTAAATCCGCCGCCGCTCCGAAACGCTGTTTCATCGGTCGCAGCCACGATTCGCCGCCGTCCTGTAAATCATATCCGATTCGCCCGAACAGCCGCCAAAACAGCCAGTAACGCTCCTCTTCGTAATGACCGCGGCGCATTTTCGGATCGTCGAAAATATTCCAGCCTGCGTACATCATATCCTGCGCGCCGCCTTTTAACGATAACGGCGGCATCAACTCAAACCCGACTGCGTCGCCGAGCTCTAAGCTCGCGATAAAGCGGCGGACATAATCGGGGTCGCCCCATGTGAATAAATCCGTGGAGCCGTCGTTCCACAGTCTGTACAGAAAATCGTGGAGGCGCGGCTTTTTGTGCATATCCGCGTAACTGTATCTGCGCGAGTGATTCAAGTTGTCAAGCCGTTCCAATTCTTCTGTGCGCATACGCGTTAAATGATAGGGCAGACCTGCCTGTTCGCACCAGTATTTAGTCGATACTGTGAGGTCAAAACCGCGTTCTTTCGCGTATGCTATCATGTTGTCTGTCAGTCCTTTCGCGCGCAAATCAAGTTTGACTTTATGTCCCATGTTTTTCGCAACTGCCAGTCCGTCAATCATGCCGCACCAAAAATCTTCTGCTGTGATATGAGTGCCTACTCCCGATTCGTGATTTACCCTGAACTGAATAATATCTATTTCAGGACATTGCAACACAAGCTCGCGTATGCCTGCGGCACAGTATTTAGATAGATTATCGGCGTCAACGCCCTCAATCATAGCGGTTTGGTCGGACGTCCACAACGACTGCTGCCACGTTGCGAATACAAATCCCATTCCGTACTCGTGGGCAAGCTTGCCCAATCTGCGCAGAGCCGCAAGATGCGAGGCGCGGTCAAGCTCCGGCGTTATCATTTTCACGTTCTGGTATTCAGGCACATCGACAAAAAAAGGATACGGAGGCGACAGATACGGCGTGTCAAAACCCACAAGCAAAATAAGCCTGTTAAAACGTGCCGCAAGCAATTCTTCAAGATACCATCGCCAGTATTCCTCACTCATCCACCACGCGCAGTCTCCGGTGTTGGCAATTATCCGGTCCATACCGCGTATTGCGGCGTGCGGCGATTGGTTTAAATCTTCAAGTTCGTCCAACGCCCGCCCGCCGTAATTTTCCACGCGTTCCGCCATTTCCATCAGAGCATAGGCAAGACCTCGTTCGTCACTGCCCGAAATCACGCGAGCCGCGCCGTATTTCGCGAATTGTATGCTTTCGGGCACGGTTAGTTTATCATGAAGAAGATTACCCGCGACTGCGTCGGTATTTTTCGCGGCAATCAATATGCGTTCCGGCAACGCCCCAGACCACGTTATACGTTTCTCAAAAACTATTCCGGCCTGTTCAAGCGCATTTATAAAACGTTTCATCGCCACACCCGAAACCTGACCCTGAATTGTACGGTCAACTAATATCCATTTTTTCATATTTTTTCTCCTTTTAAAAATATATTTATTTCGGGCGTTCCGGCATTTCGCCGTACCATTTATTTAACTCCTCACGGTCGCAATACCCCAGCAACACAGACACATTCTGAAACAAAACAGGCGCAAGTCCATATGCGGTCATTCTGCAATGCCCCTCAAGTATTATGTACCGCTCTTCGCTTCTATCTGTCAGAAATATCAACGGCGGAAATTTATGTCCTTCTATCAGCCGCTGCGCGTCTCCGATAAATCCGTCAGTCGGCATATCATAAATAGTCCTGCCGGACAAAACATATTTTGCCGCTTCAAGGGGTGAGCCTGTATAGTTCGAGAGTTCATTCCAATAACTATACTCTATGTATATGACTTTCAGAATATCCTCCCTGTCAAACGCACTCCATACCCAATTAATATTTACCGGAAAGTTTTCGAATAGTTCCTCATTTCTCCAGCCTCTGAACCGTTTTAATATTTCTGCCCTTAATGTATTTTCTTCTACTGATGTGATGTTACCGTTAATTATAATTTCTTTGTCCGCGCTTAATTCTTTCAGCACAGTTTCTATTTGGTCTCTGTACCGTTCGGAATTGATTTCCATTTTCAGAAATTCATAGATCATCTCGTTTTCGTTCGAGTTTCGTATTTTTTTCATAACTTTACCTCTGTTATTTCTGGCTTCTGACCCGGCAGGGATACCCGCATTGAGGGCAGCACAAACATACTCTTTTTTCATCGAATTGATTCGCGATAATATCTTTAGCGGCATCCGGATAGGCAAACGTCAGCCGCCCGTAACCCGCCATGTCCGAAATCCTTTCGACAATCGACCCGGCGGCGGCAAACGGCGAAAACTCACGCAAGTAACTGTACATAGAAGATACAATATACATATCTTTGCTGGCGGCTTTGATTTTGCCGGTCAGGGACTGCATACGCGCGATTGCCGCCAATGGCTGTTCCGGCGCGCGGTCTTTGGGCGCGATTATATAGAACTGGTAAGAGCTTCCCATGGTAAGGTTCAGCAGTTTCATGCCGCCTTTCCGCA
>WQYZ01000291.1 GCA_009780985.1 Oscillospiraceae bacterium
ATCTCTGTACGCGACAAATCCCCATCTGTCGTCATCCGGGGTCATTTTGCCATCGCCGTTCAGATCGCTTGACGCGCCTTTGATATCCTGATTAAACGCGTCCATAGTCCATTTGCCTGATGTAACTAAATTATATGGCAGGTCCATGCCCAAAGAAGCCATTAAGTCTTTATTGAACAGCAGACAGTTTGTCGCCTCTTTGTCGAGCAGCAACATATCTCCGCCGAGGAGAAAGTTTTTGTGTTCAATCGACATGGCGTTGACAGCCGGGTCCCACCACGGCTTGGACAAATCAACATATGTCAGCTTGGATACGTCTGTCAGAAGGTCTGCCGGCACTATCGTCGGAATATTGTTGTTGAACATTATAACCGCGTCGTATGTCGTGTCGCCCGCATTAACTGTTTTTCTCAGTTCAGCGGTTTCATCATTCTTCGCCACCATTTTAAAGTTTATATTATATTTTTCTTCCAACGTAGCGTTTCTCTTGTAAACCGCGTCGTTGATCGGATCGCCGTTTTCAACCTCCTGACCGGTGGAATCGTCGATTTGCGCGGTGATTTCCCTTGGGTCCGGACTTACCCAGTCGTCGCTCGGCTCTTCATGGGCAAGAACTGTGAATGTGTATCCGCCGTAGTCTTCCGAGGGCAGATTCGGGTCTATTCTTTCGGTGGTGGTTTCGCCGGGGGCGGCGGTTGCGTTCGGGTCTGTCGTGGAATTGCTGTCTCCGGTCCCCGAAGTGTTGTTTTTATTCGAAGAGTTGCACGAAATTAATGTTGTGCAGACCAAAGTCAATACTAAAAATAACGCTATGATTTTTTTCATTTAATACTTTTTCTCCTATCGCTTAATTATTCAATTTTTTATAATAAATATTATATTTATTCAATTTAATCCATTTATTCCATTGTGTCAATCAGTTTTACGAGTTTGTCGATAGCAGCCTGCATCGTCGCGCTTTTCTTATCATAATACGACGCTACGTCTGTGTTAGATTTGTTGCACAGAGCGATAAAGTCTAAGAAAACATTGCCGAAGCTGTAAACCGCGCCTATATCGTAAACCCTTGAATTGAATATGATATCGAGCATTTGCTGGCTTTCGTCGTCTCTTGTGTATTTCCTCTGCAACACTATATCATAATACGCAGGCTGGAGAGTGTATCTGCTTTCAGCGGCCATTGCCTCAAGAATTACGCTTGTCCTGTCCAAGTCCTGAACGCTCTTGGGCACTCCGAGAAGCACTCCGGTGTACGGGTTTACGACGCTGTAATAATTAGCTTGATTTTCGTCGAATTTCGGCAATGGGATTATGCCGAAGTTTGCATCCATTCCTCTGAATTTATCGACAACTCTCATTCTTACCCATTCAAATAACGCCCTGTTGTTTTGAAATGCGTTATAATATGAGTTGAACCAGTTCACATTAGCCGTACCCGGCGTAGATATATCGGACTGTATATTCAAGACGTCCTGTTTATTGTACATGATGTCCATTGCTTTGGAGATTACCGAAAGATTACGGTCAGTCGTCAAAGTCATATACGGTATATCGTTGTCGTCCTTGAGCGCGAGAGTTCCGCCGCCCGACACAAGAAGCGCGTGCAGGGTGTCGTTAAACGTAACAAACCCCCATCTGTCGTCATCCGGCTTCATTTGCCCGTCGCCGTTCAGATCGCTCGACGAACCCTTGACATACTGATTCAGCACATCCATAGTCCATTTGCCTTGCGTAACTAAGTTATACGGCAAATCCATTCCCAAAGAAGCCATCAGATCTTTATTGAACACCAACGCGTTTGTCGCTTCGTTATCGAGTATCAGCAAATCGCCGCCGAGAAGATAATTTTTATGCTCAATAGACATAGAGTTGACAGCCGGATCCCACCAGGGTTTGCTCAAATCAACATATGTCAGCTTAGAAACGTCCGTCAGAAGATCTGCGGGAACAATACCCGGAATATTATTGTTGAACATCATAACCGCGTCGTATACTGCGTCGCCCGCCTTAACCGTTTTCGACAGCTCGGTTTTTTCGTCAGGCTTTGTGACCAATTTAAAGCTTATATTATATTTGTCTTCCAACGTAGCATTTCTCTTGTAAACCGCGTCGTTGATTGGGTCGCCGGTTTCGATTTCCTGACCGGTAGAGTCGTCGATTTGCGCCGTTATTTCCCTCGGGTCGGGCTGATACCAGTCATCGCTGTTTTCCTGATGAGAAAGGAAAGTGAACGTATAACCGCCGTAGTCTTCCGAGGGCAGATTCGGGTCTATTCTTTCGGTGGTAGTTTCGCCGGGGGCGGCGGTTGCGTTCGGGTCTGTCGTGGAATTGCTGTCCCCGGTTACAGAGTTATTGCTTTTATTCGAAGAATTACATGAAATCAGAGTTGTAAAAATCAATATCAATACTAAAAATAACGCTACGATTTTTTTCATTTAATACTTTTCTCCTATCGCTTAATTATTCAATTTTTTATAATAAATATTACATTTATTCCATTTTATCAATCATAGCTACAAGTTTATCTATAGCAGCCTGCATCGCCGCACTTTTCTTGTCGTAATACGACGCTACGTCTCTATTTGATTTACTGCACAGACCGATAAAATCTAAGAATACGTTGCCGAAGCTGTATACGGCGCCTATGTCGTAAACTTTTGAATTGAATATGATATCGAGCATTTGCTGGCTCTCGTCGTCCCTTGTGTATTTTCTCTGCAGGCATACGTCGTAGTATGCCGGCTGTAACGTATATCTGCTTTCGGCAGCCATTGCCTCGAGGATTATACTTGTTCTGTCTAAATCCTGAACGCTCTTGGGCACTCCGAGAAGCACTCCGGTGTACGGGTTTACGACGCTGGCATAATTAGCTTGGTTCTCATCATATTTCGGCAATGGGATTATGCCGAAATCATCGTTCATATCTCTCATAGCTTCAACCACTCTCATGCGAACCCAGAAAAACAGCACGCGTCCCTCCGAAAAGCTGTCATAGCCTATTTGTCCGGCATTCGCTACTCCCGTTTCGGCTAAAGACGAAATATTGTATACATTTGCCGAGTCGTACATAATATCCATAGCTTTGGATATAACGGACAAATTGCGTTCGGTTGTTAGAGACATGACGGGTATGTCATTGTCGTCTTTGACTGCCAATGCCCCGCCGCCGCTTACCAAAAGCGCGTGCAGGGTATCATGGTAGACATAAAATCCCCATTGGTCCGTATATGTCATTTCACCGTCGCCGTCCAAGTCTTTTGACGTAGATTTTATCATTTCGCCTAATTTATTAAAAGTCCATTGCCCGCTGTTTACGAGATTATAAGGCGTTTCAAGTCCGTATGCCGCCAGCAGGTTTTTATTGAACAGCAGACAATTTGTCGCTTCTTTATCCAAGATAAGCAAATCGCCGCCGAGAAGAAAGTTTTTGTGCTCAATAGACATAGAGTTGACAGCCGGGTCCCACCAGGGTTTACCTAAATCCACATACTTCAGCTTGGAAACATCCGTCAGAAGATCTGCGGGAACAATACCCGGAATATTGTTGTTGAACATCATAACCGCGTCGTATGTCGGATCGCCTGCTTTGACTGTTTTTGACAATTCGGTTTTTTCGTCAGGTTTTGTGACCAATTTAAAGCTTATATTATATTTGTCTTCCAACGTAGCGTTTCTTTTATAAACCGCGTCGTTGATTGGGTCGCCGGTTTCCTGCTCGGCTGTGATTTCCCTCGGATCGGGCTGAACCCAGTCTGCGCTGTTTTCCTGATGAGAAAGGAAAGTAAACGTATAACCGCCGTAGTCTTCGGACGGCAGATTCGGGTCTATTCTCTGCTCCGCCGTCGTGCCGACGTTATCGCTGGCTGCGGCATTTGAATCAGTCGTCGAATTGCCGTCTGTTGCCGAAGAGTTGTTTGCGTTTGAAGAATTACATGAAATCAGAGTTGTAAAAATCAACGTCAATACTAAAAACAACGCTATGATTTTTTTCATAATATATTTCTCCGTAAATTTGGTTTATATCAGATGTTTAACTCATAGATTGAATTGTGTTTACAACTTTGTCGATAGCCGCCTGCATTTTTGCGCTGTTCTTGTCATAATACGACGCTACGTCCGTGTTGGATTTATTGCACAAAGAAATAAAATCTGCGAATACGTTGCCGAAACTGTAAACCGCGCCTATGTCATAGAGTTTTGACCCGAATATAATATCGAGCATTTCCTGACTTTCGTCGTCTCTCGTATATTTTCTCTGCAGAACTATATCGTAATATGCGGGCTGGACGGTATATCTGCTTTCAGCCGCCATCGCCTCAAGGATTATACTCACCCTGTCCAAGTCCGCCGCGCTCTTCGGCACTCCGAGAAGCGCGTTCGACCATGCGTTTACTACGCTGTAGTATTTATCTTGGTTCTCGTCGTATTTCGGCAGAGGCACAATCCCGAAATTGGCGTCCATACCTCTG
>WQYZ01000292.1 GCA_009780985.1 Oscillospiraceae bacterium
GCGAACGGCGGGAGTAGACGGGTACAAGGCACTCACGCCGACAGAACGAGAAAATCTATATGAACAGATGAAAAACTACAATCTGAAATCGGTAAAAGTGAAGCCAGTGCGCAGGACATATATAGAGAAAAAGAACAGTAAAAAACTGCGTCCGCTCGGAATACCCGTAATAAAATGCAGGATATACCAGAATATTGTAAAAAACGCATTAGAGCCTCAGTGGGAGGCGAGATTTGAGCCAAATTCGTATGGATTCAGACCTAAGAGAAGCACTCACGATGCAATACAAAATCTATATCTGAAACTATCATCAAGAACCAACAGGAAATGGATATTTGAGGGGGACTTCAAAGGGTGCTTTGACAACCTCAGCCATGAGCATATCCTTGGCAAAATCGGCAATTTCCCAGAAAGGAAATTGATTGAGAAATGGCTGAAAGCAGGGTATGTGGACAATAATACATTCCATGAAACAGAGGCAGGAACGCCCCAGGGTGGCGTAATATCGCCATTACTGGCTAATATTGCACTGCATGGCATGGAGAGTGAATTAGGCGTCGAATACAAATGCACCAAACGGGACGGGGTTCATCTAAAACCAGAATCAATCGGAGTGGTAAGATATGCCGACGATTTTGTAGCGGTATGCCACACACAGGAACAAGCCGAGACCATATATGGAAAAATGACGGAATATCTTAATGCCAGAGGAATAAGCCTGTCGACGGAGAAAACGAAAGTGACGCATATAGAGGAAGGTTTTGACTTTCTGGGGTTCAATATCAGACAGTACAAAAAACGTAATAACAAGGTAAATTTATTCATAAAACCGTCGAACGACAGTGTGAAAAAGGCGAAAGCGGCAATAAAAGAGGTGTTCGCGCGAAAAAGAGGAAGACCAGTCAGGGAACTTATTGGGGAGCTAAACCCGATGATTAAGGGAACGGGCTATTACTGGAACAAAGTAGTGTCGAGTAAGACTTTCAGTAACATAGATAATTATATATGGCTGAAGACGAGGAAGTTTCTGAAGACCCTGCACCCTAAAAAGAACAGAAAGTGGCGGGCAAAAAGGTATTTTCACCCCGACCACAACGGGATAAGCAAGAACAAGTGGATACTGACAGACCCTAAAAACAAGGAGACGCAGCTTATTAGAATGTCTTGGATACCAATAGAACGGCATACAATGATAAAACAGGACAGTTCGCCCGACGATCCGACCCTAAAACAATATTTTGAACAGCGGGACGAAAAGGAATTTAACGCAACCAATGTGTTACACAAGCAGAAAATCGCGAAAGCCCAAAAATATAAATGCAGAGTATGCGGACAATCATTAATCGGAGAAGAAGGCTTAGAAGTCAATCATATTGTGCCTGAGAAAATTGGCGGTAAATCCCAGTATTTCAATTTAGAGTTATTGCATAATAGTTGCCATATACAACATCATCAGTTATTGGAATATTATGGCGGCGGCAGGGATTACGTCAAGGTACAAGAGTTTTTCAAAAAACACGGAGTTGACCCGTCAACGAAAGACGGCACAATGCTGATTAAAAAGTCATTTAAGAAATTCAATTATACTGATTCGGGTAACCAGATGGCTTGAGCCGTATGTCTTGAGAGGGACACGTACGGTTCTTAGAGGGGAAAGGGGCAGTAATGTCCCCGACCTACTCGACCAAACCGAGCGTCGTATGAGATTTTAGCATAGGTGACGATATTGTAGCAACGGTTACAGTATCGTCCGGTTTTTATGAGAATATCGTCACCTATGGAAAATTAAGAGCGAAAAACTCAGAGTAACCGGCAGAACCCTGAAAAATCAGGAGTAAATAACATTGGAATTATATATCATCTGGCTTAATACCTTTTTCTATTCTCATACCGGTACCATCGATGAAAATTGTATAGGAATCGTGGATGATTCTGTCACAGATAGCCTCAGAAACGGCGGGATCGGGGATTTTTTCATACCAGGCTTTTTGGGGAAACTGAGAGCAGAAGATAGTCGAAGCGCGTTTATGACGGGCGTTGATAATATCAAGGATATCGCGCGCTTCCGGGTCAGTGACAGGGAAAAGAAGCCAATCGTCCAGGATTAACAGGTTGGTCTGCTTGTATGGCTTTACGACTTTTTGATATTTTCCTTCAGCTCTGGCTATGGCGAGTTCTCCGAGAAGTTCATGCAGTAAGACTCGCCTGACTGAGTAGAAATTACGGTTGGCAGCCACTCCGAAAGCGTTTGACATATATGTCTTGCCATTGCCGCTTGCGCCGAGAAGTATAATATTATGCGCTTCACTAATATAGTTGCAGGTCGCGAGCCGCGCAATCTGCGCTTTGTCTAACTTACGGTCGGCGCGATATTCGATATCCTCCACGCAGGCGTTTGGGAATTCGTAACCCGCGCTTTTTATCAGCCTTTTCAGGCGATTGTTTTTACGGGTTGTCCATTCCGCGTCAACAATAAGTCCCAACCTTTCCTCGAAAGGTATATTGGCAAAATCACTGTCTTCCATTTGCTCCCGGAGTGATTTAGCCATCACGCCGAGTTTCATTTCCTGTAGTTTTGTAAGCGTATTTTCATTCAGCATCGTCGTTACCTCCTTTGAAGTAATCAACGCCGCTGAAGTAGTCGGCGCCTCGCAAAAATCCCTGCGTTTTAGTCTTTGGCGACTCTATCGGCTGAAGTTTGTCTTGATTTGAGCTAAGGATAACAGATATTCCTTTGTAATTCGGGCAGTGCGTATATGAAAGTGCTTTTGCACATGCGGCCTCAACCCGTTCGTTTGTATATTTTTCTGCCAGCTTCAATAAAGACATACACGATTTGTAACCCTGCTGCTCTACTTTATGTGTCGTCAAAAATACTTCTATGACACTTAAAGTATTTGCGCCGATTCCCGCCGCCCACTTTCTGAAACGCTCTCCGTTCCACTGCATATATTTCTGATGATTTGGCGGCATATGCTCGTCTATCGTGCTGTATTGTCCGTCTCTGCCGCGAAGCCTGACATGAGAGCATATACGCTCTCCCTCAAAAAATATTTCAACTATATTTTTCGTCAGCCGGACATCGACTTTACATTTGATATACCTGAACGGCACGGAATAATTCTGTTTGTCCACGCCGATATGATAATTATACTGCACCGTCGCTATCTTCCATTCGGCAAGCTCATACGCGTTTTCCGGCAGACGCTGTAAATACAGCTTCTCTTCCTCGAACATTGACGTGCGGCTGCCGTCTTTTTTCTGAAACGGTTTGTTGTTGAACTCGCGCAGTTTCTCCCATATGACGGCGTTTAATTCGCTAAGGGACAGAAATTGCTGATTGCTTATTGCCGCCAGTATATAATGGGAAATATCGCCAACGGTGCCTTCTACAGAACTTTTATCTTTTGGACGATATACCCGCGCAGGTATTACCGCAGTGTCATAATGTTGCGCCATTTCCTGATATATTCGATTTACCACAGTCTCTGTCTTTGTATTTTTCTCAATCCCGGTTTTTAGATTATCCGGAATCAAAATACGCGTCGAACCACCGAAATAGTTATACATATGAACGTGTGCCGCCGTCCACGCCTCCTGATTCTGGCTTAGAAACGCTTCCACATATGAATATCCACTGTATGGCAGCGTCGATACAAATATATGCGCTTCTATTAATTCGCCGATGTCCGTATCAATTATATATGCTTTCTGTCCTGCCCAGTCTACTTCAACCGTATCTCCGGGCTTATGGTCAATATGCATGACTGCCTTAGTCTTTACCACAAAATCCCGATAGTATTTTTTGAACTGCGTCAGTTGATATGGTATCTCGTGATTCTTCCGGCATTCCTCGCTGTATATCATCCACTGCACCTCTAATGTCATACTCGGTTTCGCCATCTCTTTGTGCACGTATTCGTAGTCCGGTATTTTGTACCCGCTTTTGTTTGTCTCGCTGGGGTAGAGTATTCGCCCTATCTCTTGATTTGTCTTTTTGTTCGCATTTTCGTAATCTACTCCGTTTTCTTCTGCTTTTTGCAGTACCGTTATTACCGTTGTCCGCGAATAACCTAACGATGCCGCTATCTGGCTGTTGTTTATGCCGAGACTGTTCAATCTCAGCACTTCTTTGTAATTGGTCATCTTTCTGACCTCCTAAATTTATTTACGCCGTTTCTAAATTCGTTTACGATTTTTTTCAGCGCATAAATTTATTATACAAAGATTTTCGGGTGTTCAATCACCGCCGACGCATTTGTTTAGTCTCAAACGACGCAACTGTTCAGCCAAGCGCGACGCAACTGTCGTTTTTATCACGCCGTATTCAAAAAGGTTATTCGCAGGGACGATAGAACAAATGCTTGAGTGCGAAATGGACGAGCATTTAGGATATGAAAAACATTCAATAGAGGGAAACAACAGCGGGAACAGCCGGAACGGGTACAATCAC
>WQYZ01000293.1 GCA_009780985.1 Oscillospiraceae bacterium
AGGTTGACGCAAACGGCAAGGCGGTAGATTACGCAAGCAATTTTCCGTCGATTTTATCAGATGAGTTTTCGCTTGATTTTTTTATGAACCTAATCCGCAGCACTCCGTTCAGAAGTATGTCTGCGAAAGAGTTTCTGGCGACGAAAAACCGCATATCGGGGCTTGATAACAGCATACTGCACGAAATACTGTGGGAAGCGGAAGTGAATCCCAAGACGAAAATGACCAGTCTGAAAGAGACTGATTTTGTGAGGATATACAGCGCAATCAAGAAAGTATTTCCGGCGGTTATAGCAGGTGGCGGCAAAGACACGGACAAAGATTTGTACGGGAAATTCGGCGGGTACAAAACTCACGTGAGCAAAAATACATTGGGTGCGCCGTGCACGAGGTGCGGCGGCATCGTTGTAAAAGAAGCATTTCTCGGCGGAGCGGTGTATTACTGTCCGCAGTGTCAGCCGCTTATAAAAAGTTAGAGATATAAACATCACTTATTCAATTTTGCGTATAACCCCTACTGAAAGATATAACCGCAACTACAAAATTAACAAAACATATCTTTAATGTCATAAATAAATCATCTATAATAATGTTATGTGTATTGGGTGAAGTTTTATCATTTGTATATAGAATCGGAGATAACACTAATCGGCATATAAAATACGGCGGAAACATCGGATACGATATAGACGAGCCGTACAGGGGCAGCAAATACTCGCTGAAAGCGTGTAAATTACTGTTAATTTTGGCGAAACAGCATGATATGAAGTCTGTGTATATCACGTGCGACCCGGAAAACAGAGCGTCGCGGCGGGTCTGTGAATTATTGGGAGCGGAATATACAGGAAGAGTATAAACACAAATGTATGACGAAAAGACAACGTACAATTTTAACGTAAATTCGTTTGATATAAAAGCCGAATATTATAAACGGGATATAGATGATATTTTTATCCCGTTAGTCCGTCGGTTTGACAAGATGAAACAAAATGCCGGACGCAGGATAATCGTTTATATAGCCGGACCGTGCGGAGCGGGCAAAACAACGATATCGCTCATGCTGGAATCGTTGGCTAATATTCATACCGACAGTTCCGCTCAGGCTGTGGGCATAGATGGGTTTCACTACAACAACGACTATCTGAACAGCCATTATGTATGCAAAAACGGCACAAAAGTGTTGCTACACGATATAAAAGGCAGTGCCGAAACGTATAATTTTGAAAAATTATATGATAAAATAACAGCGTTGAAATACGGCGATATATATTGGTCTGGCTATGATAGGGTTATTCACGATGTTGTTGATGATGTCATTTTTATAAACGGACAGATTGTAATCATTGAGGGGAACTGGCTGTTGTTGGACGAACCATGCTGGCGTGACCTTGCACAGTTTTGCGACTACAGTGTATTCATTACAGCTGTTCAGGAAACGCTTATCAATCGGTTGACTGAAAGAAAAATAAAGGGCGGTTTGGGTGAGGAAGGGGCAAAAGAGTTCGTGATGCGAAGCGACGCCGAAAATATCAAACGTATATTAAGCCGTAGATTGAAGTGCGATATGGAACTGCACATGAAAGAAGACGGCAGATTTATCATATGCGGCAATTAAAAAGAGTATAAAAACAGAACAGTTAAAATAATTGATTCCGGAGGAGATAAAATGGTAATATTTGAAAAGGTTTCGCCTGAAAACACTCCTGTTGCGATAAAACTTGCGCTGGAAAAAGCAAAAGAAATATCAACTGATATTGTATTAGCCTCTTCAAGCGGCACTTCGGCGTTTGCGGTGCTGGAACTCGCGGCGAAAATGGATTATACGGGACGAATCATCGCGATAACAAGTGTGTGGAAAGACCCCGGTGTAAATCAGTTATCCGATGAAAACCGCAAAAAGCTCACAAACGCGGGCGTAATATTAGTGACGGCGGCTCACGCCCTCAGCGGAGCGGAACGGTCTGTCAGCGGCAAATTCGGCGGAGTTTACCCCGTGGAAATCATGGCGCACACGCTTCGGCTGTTTAGCGCAGGCGTAAAAGTATGCGTGGAAATCGGTGCAATGGCGTTGGACGCAGGGGCAATCCAAGAACCGCGTACAGTCGTTGCGCTCGGCGGAACGGGCAGGGGGCTCGACACAGCCTGCGTGATGACTCCGGGCTATTCGGCGAAAATATTTGACACCCGCATACACGAAATTCTGTGTAAACCATATTAGTAGTAAAACCGGCGAATTTAATAATTTTTACGGGGTTAATTCTCTGTCCCTTGGAACGAAGTAAATTTCGTTCCCCCGTAATACCGCGCTACTTGCGGCGCGGTCGTTTATTGATTATCATGACTTTTTTCGGTTTTAGATGTCAAAAATAAAAAGAAAAGTATTGATGCAATATAACGGTTACAATTCAGCTCTCGTCGAGTACGCGCAAAATCCGCTCTTGGGTAAAATATCTTTGAACTTATTATATTCCACATTGAGCGGCGTTGGAGCCGAAAGCGTTCCATACCCCGGAAATTCGCAGTAAGGCGCGAAATTATAACGATATAGTAGCTTACAACATGTTGGGAGTCCGGTTAGCTCGGCTTCTATTGCTGTATCGCAGGCGTTCCCGTTGACAATTAACACAGTATATTCACCGTCCTGTTTAACCGCCGCCGAATATACTGTCATTGCATTTGTCACAGCGCAAGAAATCACTTTCCCTCCATCAATACAACCTCCGAGAGCTTTTGAAAGCAATACATACGCATACCAGGCGGGATATGGCGAACCCGCTCCGGGCAAATTATCTCTGTGCCATGAGTGTACGCCCCAACGGTGTACGCCGTCATGAAAACTGTCGGTGTTATAGTAACCTTTGTTGCCGTGATCCTGGTCGAACAGTGTCCAAATAAAAGAGGTTTGATGACCGGCAGCGACAGAAGCGGTGAGTATCTGGGCAATATAATTTCCGTACTCTGGCGTTGAGCGGAAGATTTCAAGCTGCATACCGTATTCGTCCATCCAGAACGGCTTGCCGGTCGAAGCAACTTGTTCAGCCATGTTCTTTGCTACGTTCGCCCACGTTTGCTGGTGTACATGGTTGTAATCGTGGCCGCTGTAAATGTCAATCATATCGTTCAAATCACGCACTGCTTCGGTGAGATGCACTCCACTGGAGCAATTATTCGGACCGACGAACTTGAGCCGTTCGCGTAAACCGTATTCTTTGAACTTCGCGTCGATTGCCCTGCACACTTTGACATAATATGTCCAGATTGTATATCCCTCAGGCGTTATGCCGGAAGAATATGCCGTAGGTTCTGTGAATAATATACAATATTTTATATTATCAAGCCCGAATTTATCCATCAGGTACGAGAAACTTTCAGCCGCCCATTTCGCGAATATTTCCGGGTCTTTTTCAGAGTCGAGTTCGTTGCGCCCGTAATATGTGTTGCGGGAGTAATGCCACCCCGCCTGCAGCGCAACCTCGACCCCGATATTCTTCAAATCCCTGCACCATTGCACAATGCCCTCCATTTCTGGAGACTGCATATTATACGGACCTTCTATCCGCTCGCAGTTATACGCCGGTATAAACATAGGTCGTGCAATACGCAGGCGCGCTTCTTTTACCGATTTCAATTCATTGGCTCGGTCAACGTCGCTCATACCGCGCGCGACAGCCGACGGCATATACGAAAAAGCATGATAGACGGCGTTAAGTCCGAGAAAATTTTTGCACAGCGGCTGTTTAAAATCGACGTTTACTTTTTGTATATAATCTGTTCCCATAAAATACCTCTCAGATTCTTTTCTTGATATAGGGATCCATAAAATTCATATTTTATTTTTTATGCGGATAACGCCACCATGTATGAATACAGGCAGTTTTAAGCCGTTTTCTGTTATCTCTAATTCGCCGGGGTTCTCGTCCATCAGCCAGAAGATTTTTGCGTAATCCGGTTTTTTATCAAGCGTTATGCACAAATTCTCTACCGGCTTAGGAGCGATTCCGTCGCGCAGAACAAAATCCCATCTGTCGGGTTTATTCCGCACCAATATTAATATATGCGCGTCGCCGGTGAGTGTCAGAATCCAGGCGTCATCGTTATTTATTACGCCGCTTTTGAAATTCTCAGCGTCCATCTGAATCCCATCTAACGCTTTCACCATCGGCGTGAAATGCCGCCACAGGTTTTTCGGCTCAACGTATGAATCCCAGTGCCAGATATGACCCGACCCCGCCGCTCCGGCGAATAATGCGGGGTAAGTTACGTCGTGGAAAATAAGCCCGTCGTGGTCGCAACCGTAAAAACGGAATGGTCCTGTATGCGAATCATTGACCGCTCCGGTTTCAGTCAGGATTACAGGCTTGTTACTCCTGCGTGTGCGTTCTATCGCGTCAACAGACAGAGCAACCGGGTCGGTATGACAAACGGC
>WQYZ01000294.1 GCA_009780985.1 Oscillospiraceae bacterium
ATTTTCGGCGGATTTTTTATAGCCGTAAACAGGGCAAGCCCCGACGAAATCGCCGTTTTCGCGCTTGACGTTCAATGCCGAGCGTGTTTTTACCGATATATCGCGGCAGTATGCGTCGTTTATGATAGATTTCACGCTGACAACTAAATCGTCCCCACTATCTTTGAGCGTGTCGATATTATCATTTATGGCAATGAATCTCACGCCGTATGCGGGGAAAATCCGCCGCAGATACCGCCCCGTTTCGATATATTCGCGTCCGAGACGCGAAAGGTCTTTCACGATAACACAGTTGATTTTCCCCGATTCTATGTCAGTCATCATCTCTTTGAACGCCGGTCTGTCGAATATAATTCCCGTAATTCCGTCGTCAACATACTCAGCCACAGTTTCAAAGTCGGATTGATTTCCTATGAAGTTGTCAAGCATTTTTCGTTGGTTGGCAACGCTGTCGCTTTCGTTGGTTTTATCGTCCGTGTAGGACAGGCGAATATATTTCGCCGCTTTATATAGTTTTTCAGACATATATGCACTCCTTAATTTTTTGATTTTTCCCTGAACCCGAAAATCAAGGGGCGCGGTTATGCGTTATTTTTTCTTTTCCGTTTTTATTATAACACCGCTGTTCGGGGAAATCAACTCTGTCGTTAAAATTTTTACACCATAATTCGTTGCAGACAATCTTCGAGCGTGGGACCGCTCTCTGCAAACTTGGCTGTGATTGTGAATTTGCCGCATTTAAAATGATATGGGTCTTTGATTTGCCGGATATATTCAGCAATTCGCTCATGTTTTGGCAGGTTTTTATCTACCAATACCTCGCGAATATCGATTAAATCCATGTTTTCACGCATATAATTTTGCCTCCGTTTATGTACCGCAAAGATATTCCCAACTTGGGAATATCTTTGCGATTCTATTTTATATAAAATAATCTGCTGATTTTTTATTGTGGATAAATTCCTCGACATCATCAATATCGTTTGTCACAAAACAATCTGGCAGAGCGTTGAGTGCCCGTTCACGATACGCGCTTTTTTTATTAACACGGCAATCGAGGATTGCCACAACTCCGGTATCTGTTTCTGTGCGGATTAACCGTCCAAACCCTTGTTTCAGTTTAATCAACATTTCCGGCACGACGACTTTTCGCTTATATTCGTCCATATCTTCATATAATGTCTGTTCGTATTCACTTATTGGGTCAGGTACGGCAAACGGCAGTTTTACGATTATCAGCATTGATAGTGCGTCACCGGGAATATCGATACCTTCCCAAAGTGCGCCGCTTGCGAACAACACACCGTTTTTCGACTGCTTAAATCGCTCAATTTCGCGGACGCCTCCTTTGTCGAGACGGAACATCGGAAACGGAATACCACGCTTCGAGAGTTGCTCCCACACCATATCCATAGCTTTATAGCTCGTAAATAATACTGCGGAATGACCGTGTGAAACGGTTATCAGCCGTTCTGTTTCGTTGGAGATTGCATTGATATACATTTTATTAAGCTGGTCCGGGAAAGGCATATTTTCGGGAATATATAATAGCGCGTTTTTATAATAATCGAACGGTGACGGTTTACTCGTTTCAATCAATTTACCTCCAAGACGATGCAGACCGAGTGTTCGTTTTGTGTGCGAGAAGTCGCCTGCCGCCGACAATGTACCGGAAGTGAGGACTGTCGGTATGCCTCTGCTCCAAATATCGTCAAATAACCGTTTATCAAGGTCTCTCGGTATAGCGCACAACTTATTTTCGTCATCACCTTTTTCAAGCCAATAAATGAGTTTATCATACTGAATGAGTATTCCGGTTTGTTTACGGACTTGCTCCAACTCCCACAGGATTTGCTTTTTACGTCCATCACTTTTTCGGACGACGGGTTCAGGCTTCAAAAGTTCAATCAATCCCTCAGATATGTTATGTATGTTACGGATATGACGGTGCGCTTCTTCATCTATTACGGTGGTAAAACGATCTGCTTCTTCGTCTGTATCTTCACTCTCGGCGTTTTCCACTAACCTGCGAAACAAACGGCTGCTCTCGCTTGATAATTTTTTCGCCAATCTTTTGACAATTTTTTTCGCGTTCTCATATTTGAGATTCAAATTATCATAAATGCTGTTTTTTATTTCTACCAGAGTATTGCTCGAAAATTCAACGCCGTACATAGTCCGCGCCGCCTGTAAAAATTTGTGCGCTTCATCTATTATAATGTTTTGGTAATTTGGGATAAGCGGACGTTGCTCGTCGCGGCGGCGAAATATATCTGCGAGAAGATAATTGTGATTGCATACCTGAATATCAATCTCGGCAAATTGCGCATACTCGCGGAATTTAAGGTACTGGCAGGATTCGCGATGCGGACAATGTTCGTCACATCTGTCGGGGACTGAAATTATACTTTTGACATGTGCGGTCAAGCCGTCTATTTCGGCGAGGTCGATAACTGCGTTCGGTTTGAGTAGGTCTTCAAGGATTTCTTTCATCGTAATATTATGCTCGAACAGAACGTGTCTCCGCAGATTACGTTCACAGACATAATGCTCGCGTCCTTTGCGTAATACGGCGGTCAGCGGAGTTTTGATTATTTCATTTTCCAGCAGAATCCGCGATAATTCTGGAATATAGTCTGTAATGATTGCTTTTTGGAGCGCAATGCTTGAAGTGGCGATAACTATGGGCATATGTGCTGTATCTGCATACGGAGTACCTGTGTAGAAACTCATGTTCCAGTAGCCGTTGAACCGTCCTCGCTTGGCGAGAACAGCTGGAACGAGATACGCAAGCGTTTTGCCAGTTCCGACCTCAGCTTCTGCAAGTGATACCGAACGTCTGTCGAGTGCGTTCAGAATATGTTCTGCGAGTGATATTTGCTCTCTGCGGATTTTATATCCGTACTCCGGTAAAATTTCATTGAAAATCGTGTTGAGCGTTTCGCGGCATTTTTCCAACGCTATCTTGTTCCCAAACGGTCTGTCTGCTTCAAGTCTGCCGAACCCAGCCACTTTTGATAGGCGTATACTTTCAGCCATTGCTTCTACGCCGGAAGTCGTGAGTGGCATTTTCTGCCGCTTTATCATTTTACGTTTGCCGGTTTCGAGATTCAATGCCGTATAAATATATTCTTTGTCTGTGTCACGCTCTAACATGGCACAGCCGTAGGCTGTAAAGATTGCTTCACCTAATTCTGCAAGGTTTTTTGGGAGATGATTTGGTATGTTTCGCGATATTTCGCGCTGAATGTTTTTCATTGTGAAAAGTTCCTTTCTGTTTTGGCTTAACGGCTTTGTGATGCCGACAGAGTATAAAAATCTGTCGGCAGTATCAAAACCGTCAAGCGGTTTTATTTTTATAAGAGATTTTTTTGTTTTGTGAAACAACAGGCTGTGAGTAGTCAGATAAACTAACTTTTCACACACGAAAGCTCCCGCAGGTCTATCCCAACCTGCACGATGCTTCCCCGCTTCACGTCTCTCACGCGTTTCGGCTCCGCTTTCCCCGGAGGAGTGCCATTATCACCGATGTGCCTTTTGTCTGCCCAGAATAGGGACGCTCGCGCCCATTACAGGCGGTCTTCGCACACAGCACATCGGTTACCGTGCCTGATGTTTCATTATATTCAGTTGTCAATGTTCAATGAGAGTTTGTTGCGTTCTCATATAACGCACTTTTTTAGGTGTTTTGTACCCCCTATTTTTAGCTCTCCGATAAAAATTTTTTTATTTTATTTTCAGCCGCGTCAAGACTATTTTGTATTTTTGAATGTGAAACATCTTCTTTTTCCGCAATTTTTCTCATAGATAAACCTTCGATGTGATACATCAAATACCTCCGCTTCTGAACGTTAGTTAATTTGTTCAAAGCCTTTTCCGCAAGAATTATTTTACTTGTCTTTCGCTCTGCTTCTTCCAGTTCGTCAATCTCGTCAATAAAAGATTCCTCCGGAGATTTCACTGAAACTCCTTCTAATTCATATAAATCTGTATTCTTTTTTGTCTGTGCATTTTCAGCACGGTCCTGTTCAAAATAGTCATTGTCCGAAAATTTTTTGAGTTTAAGAAAATCCTTCTCAGTTTTGTCCGGATTCTCCGTGAGATAGTCTTCGAGCGTAATTTCTACGATTTTGTTAGCAAAGCGGTACACTATACCCTCGCTGTACTTATTCAGAGCGTAGTCGCTGTCTATGTAATTTTTCAATTTTGTTTCCTCCCGATTTTCTGATTTTTTAAATCTGTTTGTGAATTTAAAAACCAGAGATCGGGCGGCGAACGGCACTGTGGTCGTATGTAAAAAAAGATTGCCGCTATCATTGGAACTCCTTTCGGGGGAGTCCGCTTCAAGCGGCAACCTTGATATGTAGGCTAAAAAGCGACAAAAAAAGAGTCCGGCAAACAGCAACACAAAGTTGCCG
>WQYZ01000295.1 GCA_009780985.1 Oscillospiraceae bacterium
AAAGCGCTAACATATTCGGCCAATAATCCTGTATGCCGTCATTCAAAGAAACAGGACCAAAATTACCGTCGGCGCGTTGACTGCTTAAAATATGTTCAATCCAGAAACGGGTTTCTTTCAACATCGCTTCATCGTTCATGATGTAAGCGAGATTTCCAAATCCGCGCAGCCAGTAAGGGACTTCTTCCCAACCCCACTTTCCGCCCGTTTGTAACCATGCGTTGTTATCTTTTTGAAGCCAGGCGCTGATTTCTTCCAGATGTCCGTTCAGTCCGTTTTTCTGCAAAATTAATTGTTGTTTCAGCCATCCTTCGGGTTGAATCGTTCCTGCCGGCAATTTGATGAATTGTTGCGGTTGCAGAGGCGGACGATTGCTCACATAATAATCATTCCGCGAATCAGTAGAAAGCCTGCTGACTATTTCTACTTCTTTATTGATTGACGATGCGCAAACTGCATACAAGACAAAAAGTATTAAAAAACAAGTGTTTTTCATGGTTGGTGATTTTTTATTGAAAATTCTTTGCAAAAAATCCCAACATACATTTATATAGTTCCATTCTGTTTTCCTCACGGGAATAACCGTGTCCTTCGTTATATTTCACCATATAGGGAATGATGTCAAATCCTTTTTCACGCAATTTTGCAACTATCTGGTCGGATTCGTCAATATTTACTCGCGGATCATTAGCGCCCTGTACCACAAATACCGGCTTCTTGATTTGATCAACTTGATATACCGGCGAAACTTCGATCGCACGATTTGATTCATCAGGGTCATCAACATCATACCATATTTCCTTGAGCATATCTGTATAGGGTTTCCAATATTCGGGGAAAGACTCGAAGAAAGTAAGAATACTTGAAATTCCGCAATAATCCACGCCGCAAGCATATAAATCGGGTGTTTTAACCAAGCCCATAAGCGTAGCGTATCCGCCAAAACTTGCTCCGTAGATTGCTATTTTGTTTGAATCTACCCAACCTTGGTTGATTACATATTTTACGCCATCTTCAATATCATCCATTGTTTTACGTCCTATTTGCTGGAATCCTGCACGCAGAAAATCTTTCCCGTATCCGCCGGAGATGCGGTAATTTACTTGCAGCGTAGCATATCCTCGACTTGCAAAAAGCTGCGCTTCCGGATTGAATCCCCACAAATCGCGTTCGCCTTGCGGACCTCCGTGCGGATTAACGATAAGCGGTACTTTTTTCCCTTGCAAGGCAGCTTTAGGTAATGTAATGTATCCGTGAACAGTAAGTCCATCGCGACTCTTGAATGTGATAGGGCGCATTTCAGCCATATCTTCTTCTTTCAGTTGCGGCATCAGATTATATAACAGCGAAAACTTTTTCGTTTTCACGTCATATTGATAATAAGCGCCAAACATTTTATCGCTTTGACCGAAAACAAGAAATGTATTTTCATCGTCGTCATAACCTACAATTTCAAATTCTTTATCGTTAAATTCTTTTTCCATGCGTTTATGAAAGTCAGTATAAAAATTGCTGACAGGAACGATTACATTTTTCTCTCCCTGATAAGTGTAATAATCTGTTTCATAATTGCGTTTACGTGAAACTGCCATTCCGGAAATGTCAAAATCGGGATTGGAATACACTTCTTTTAGCGCTTGATTATTTTTAAAATCATATAATACGATTCGGCTTTTGTCGCTGTCGAGATTTGTTAAGACGTATGCTTCATCTTTGTTTCCCGATGGATAATTAAAGTCTAATATGTCGAATGTATCATACCATTTTATGTGTTTCACAAGATTATACTTGCCGGTTGTCAAATCTTTATAATACAATTCGGTTTCAACTCCGTTTACCATTTTTGTATAGGCGCGCAATTCGCCTTCTTTATCAAAATAATAATTATCAATTGGATTTCCTGTGTCGCTATTTTCAAATAATTGGGTCACTTCGCCCGTAACAATGTTAAGTTTGTAAGGATCAAAAAGTTGCTTATTATTTTTGTTCATCACAATGATAACATAATCTTTTTGTTCTTTCAAAATATTAATAATATTCGCTTGCACATTTTCATAAGGAGTCAAGTCAACATTATTTCTACCATCAATATCCACAGCATAAATATGATAATTTTCGTTACCGCCTTGATCCATCACATAAATCAGACGGTTATCGTTTTTCCAGCCGTAACCGCGAATAAGTTCTTCTTTTTCCTCAATGGCCTTTTGTACTTTGCCGGTCGCTAATTCCTTCACATATACGTGGTTTTTGCCCTTTTCGTCTTTTTCCATATAGGACATATATTTCCCGCCGGGTGAAAGTTGAAAGTTGTCGGCTTTTGGGCGTGAAAAGTAATCTTCCACTTTGTATTTGGAATCACCTTTGTCATAAGCTGCTAATTTTTTAAGTTCATCATCCGTCGAAGGTAACGAGGTATCGCCGGGCAATTCGCTTTCAAATTTCGACAGACTCAAAGGATAAGACACTCCTCCCTGTTCAAAGGCGCCAGAGATAGTATTATCTGCAAATTTTCCCTTATAAGAGAATTGCAGTATGGACGATGACAAGGAGAGTTGATTGTCGTTAAACTCTACGGTTTCAATATTAACTCCGGTTGCCTCTTGCTCCGGAATATCCATGGTTGCAGTGTAAGCGCCGTTGTCCTGTACGATATGAAAAATTATTTCCATATCCGTTCCCTTTGCATTAATTGTTCCTTTCCAATCGCCTGCTATTTGAGCGTTTGCACTCAAAATTGCTAAGGAAAAAATAACTGTTGATAGTAACTTCAGTGATTTCATTAGAATATTCATTAAGTGAAACATAATTATGGGCGCAAATTTATAAAACTTTATTCAAAAAACAGATGTTTTATAAAGATTTGCGCACATCATTGTCACTTCCATATTATTCTGCTCCGGCAAATGGATTCCTCACCTTTTTTCGTATCAATGATGTATTCGTTTTCCGACAGATTTTGCTTGTAAAGTTTAAGTTTGTCGCCAAACATTCCTTCGGCAAGAAAAACTATTTCAAACTTATGGATAAATTTTTCGCGAAAAATATCCAAATCAAATATATTGATAGCGTGCTCGATGTATTTTGCACTATTCATGTGTTTGTTAATATCAATATCGCTGTACCGCACGGTATATCCCATAGCGGAATCCACACCTTCCACCGGAGGAATTTTACTCATTTTTTCAATCGGACATTTTTTTTCAGATTCAACGTATTGCAGCATATCGGGACGCCACGCCGGAATATCAATCGGACGGCGGGTTTGCATGTCGATAGCTGCCCAAATTGTACGGGCATATCCTACTACTTTTCCCGATTGGTCGATGAAGCTGAAGCAACGTTGTGTAAAAAAACGGGCGACGGCTTCTATCCACGTTTCAACCGTCAAGTCCTGATTGTGATTGGGATATTCTTCCATTTGAATGGAGAGCCGCGACAGCACCCAAGCCACATTATCCATTGAAATTTGCTCATAACCAAATCCCCGTTGCTGCGCATGAATCGAAGCGGCATCCAGCAAAAAACGGCTCATCACTGTGATGGTCGCTTTTTCAGTGAAATCGCAGACGTATGATTCAATGTGGAACTTGAATGAACCTACTTTAGATAGCATTTTTTTAATTATGAATTTTTGGTTTTTAACTTCTCCTCCATTGATGCCAGCATATCGCTCAGCCGTTCGACTTTCGATTTAGTAATAGCGATACGTCCGGAACGGATGAATTGCAAAACACCGATTTTTTCGCTCAACTCTTTAAACAACGCTTGAGTTTCTTCGTAATGCCCTGTCTTTTCCAGTACTACCCAGACATCTGTCATATCGAGAATCCGGGCGTTATACCGGCGGATAATATCTTCAATCGAGCCTAATGCCAGTAATTTGTGGGTAGAAAGTTTGTACAGTGCAATTTCCTGATAAACCAAATCATCGTTGGTATTGTAGTAAGCCTTTATGATGTCCACCCGTTTGTCGATTTGCTTAACGATTTTTGTAATACTGTCCCTGTCGGAAAAAGCAGTGATAGTAAACTTGTGAACGCCCTGTATTGCCGACGGTGAAACCGAAAGCGTTTCGATATTTAAACCTCTCCGCGTGAAAATAATCGTTACCTGATTCAACAGCCCTACCGTATTTTCGGAGAATATCGTGACTGTATATAAAGTTTTTTCTTCCATATAAATAATTATTTATTAAATTTTTCAAAAAAGTTCTAATTGCATATTTTTTACTTGAGTTTTTTTCGGGCAAAAATAATTAGAAATAAACAATTCTTTCCCTGTCTGGTCTGAATTTTCTGTAATATTTCTCATACCATAAGTCAAGTTCCATGGCGTAATTTTTGCAAATGAAAATAGCTCGCGAACATATTCGCTATCGTCATAAGT